>NZ_JAPYKP010000116.1:0-19199 GCF_037179725.1 Mesorhizobium sp. Cs1321R2N1
CTGGACGATATGGCTGGCCAAATCGCTGGAGATTTTCGGCGGCAAGCTGCGCATCCGCCGCGCGGTTCGCGCGATCGGCCATGCCGCGTCGCTGAAGCAGGCGAGCCGTGCGCTCGACCGCGGTGGCGGCCCCGGCGCGCTCCTGGTGCGGGCGGCGGCGGAAGAGACCGCGCTTTCGGCCGGCGCGCTCGACCATGTCGGGGGAGACGGCCTGAAGGAACGGGTCAATTCGCGCCTGTCGCGCATCGAGGCGGCGGCGTCGCGGCGCATGTCGCGCGGCACCGGCCTGCTGGCGACGATCGGTTCCACCGCGCCTTTCGTCGGCCTGTTCGGCACCGTCTGGGGCATCATGAACGCCTTCATCGGCATTTCGCAGGCTCAGACCACCAATCTCGCCGTGGTCGCGCCAGGCATCGCCGAGGCGCTGCTGGCCACAGCGATGGGTCTGGTCGCGGCGATTCCGGCGGTGGTGATCTACAACGTCTTCGCCCGCTCCATAGCCGGCTACCGGCAGATCCTGGCCGACGCCTCGGCGGGCGTCGAACGGCTGGTCAGCCGCGACCTCGATTTCCGCTCCGTCGCACCCGCGACGGCGGTGGCGGCCGAATAGCGGAGCACGACCATGGGCAGCCGGATCCGCCAGAGCATGGATGACGACCTCGAGGAGAGCCACGAGATCAATGTCACGCCGTTCATCGATGTCATCCTGGTGCTCCTGATCATCTTCATGGTCGCGGCGCCGCTGGCGACGGTGGATGTCAATGTCGACCTGCCCGGGTCGACCGCGACATCGGCGCCGCGGCCGGAGACCCCGCTTTTCCTGACATTGAAGGATGATCTCACGCTCGCGATCGGCAATGACACCGTGCCGCGCCCGGCTTTTGCCGCCACACTCGACAGCCGCACCAAGGGCGACAAGCAGACGCGCATCTTCCTGCGCGCCGACAAGGCGGTCGCCTATGGCGACCTGATGGAGGCGATGAACCTGCTGCGTGCAGCCGGCTATCTGAAGGTCGCCCTGGTCGGCCTGGAGGCCGCTCCCGCCGGTGATGCCGCCGCACCGGTGCCTGGCGCGACGGCTGCCCCATGACATGCTCCGTCGCCTCGCCCACGATGGTCCTGTCGCGCTTCGGCTGGCGCGATCTTGGCCTGTGGGCATGTGCGGCCGTGCTGATGCTTGGGGCGCATGTCGCGGTCGCCTATGCCGTGCAGAATTTCAGTCCAGCCGACCTGCCGGATGGCGGACCGCCGCCAGCCCTGATGATCGAAATGGCGCCGATGATGGTGACGCCGGCGTTGCCTGAACAGGCCGCGATGCGCGATGCGGCCATTCCCGACCGGACCGAGCCGGTTGAAGAGACCGAAAAGGCCACCGAAGCCGAACCCGACAAGGTGATCGAGCAAGCGGAGCCTGCTGCCGAGCCGGAGACGGTGCCGCCGGACGAGCCAACGGAGACGACGAAAGTCGAACCAGTCGACCAGCCGCCGCTGGACGAGGTCGTCCCCGATATCATCGAGACCGTCGCGCCGGAGGTTGTCGTTCCGCTGCCGCAGGCAAAGCCGACGGAGCGGCGCAAGGAAAAGAAACCGGCCGAAGCCAAGGTCAAAAGGCCTGTCGACATGCCCAAGCCAAAGCCGAAGAAGCAAAAGGCGGAACCGCCGAAGACGGCAAGTGCCGCGAGCGCCGAGATCAAGCCCGCCGCCAAGGCAGCGACGCCGAAATCGGCGGCCGGGATTTCGGGTGTCAGCCCAGCCAAATGGGAATCGCGGTTGACGGCGTGGATCAACCGTCACAAGCGCTACCCGAGCGCCGCGAAATCCCGACGCGCGCAGGGCAATGCCAATGTGGCCTTCACCGTGGATGCCTCAGGCCGGGTGATCTCGGCGCACGTGGTCCGTTCGTCCGGCGATGCCGAACTCGACCGTGCCGCGCTCTCGGTGCTGCAGGGCGCCACCGTGCCGGCGCCGCCGTCGGAACTAGGCTCGCGCGTCAGCCGTACGGCGCCATTTGTGTTCAGTTTGCGGGACTAGCAGCCGCCCAGGAGTTGAACGGTGTCTATCGCCGGCTCATCGACTGGCAGAGCGCCTCGACCTGTTCCAGGTAGAAGCGGCATTTGGTGCGCAGGATTCCAAGGTTGGGATCGCCGGCGCCATTGATGTCGATGGTCTGCATCATGAAGTCGAAATGGACGTGAAAGGCATCCGCCGCGCCCCAGAGGCTGTCGGCCTGCCAGGTATCGGCCATTGCCGTGGAAATCAGCTGCCGGGCCTCGAAGCGGGCAGCATCCGGCGAGGCCGGCCGGCTGGCGATCAGGGCCTTCAGCCGGGCGAAGATGCTTTCGCCGGCGTCGGCGCTCCTGATGGTCGCGATCATGTTCATTTGCTGGTCCCCTCAAATCTGTGCACATGAATGTCCGTGTCGCGGGCTGCCGGCGATCAGGCCGAGGTCCGTGGCGACCTTTTCCAGCAGCGGCAGCAAGTTTTGCAGCACCGCGCTACGCTGTCCTTGGCTGAGCGTGGTTGCCTTTCGCGTGTGCCTTGGGGTGCATAGGGTTGCCGCTGAGCTGCGCATGTCTGGCCGGCCGTGCGCCGCGCAAGACATCGAAGGCCTCGGCGTAGGCCATGCCGAGCAGATAGGAGATCATGGGAAAACGGCTTGCTTCGGCCATCTGCACCAGCTCATTGGTCATCGTCGCGATGTATTGGAGACTATCGAGCTCTGACTGACGTAAGGAATGATTTGACACGTGCTGCTCCTGTCATCGGATGGAACTCTGGGAAGGCTTATTGGCTACATCAGACATGTTAAGTCGGCTAATTGATCGACCAAGCCGCCGAATGCGGATCAAGTTCCGGGGTTGAGAGGGTCAACGCATAGATGGGCGCGTCGGTGAGACGGTCGAGGCCCAGAAGGCGCTTGATCGCCGAATGGCTCAGCGCCGCTGTCGGGCAGGCCGACAGGCCATGCCTGGTCGCCGCGAGCATCATGTTCTGGCCGATATGGCCGGCCTCGATCAGCACGACGCGGTAGGCGTTGGCGTCCTCATATTTCCACATGGTGCGGTCGAGCCTGGCGCAAAGCAGAATGAGGCACGGCATGGCGTCAGCCCATTCCTGTCCGCCGATCAGTTCCGAAATCTTCGGCATATGGTTGGCCGAGATCCTGCCGAGGTCATGATCGGCGGCGGAATAGTGATAGACGCCGGGCTCCAGCCCTTCGACGCCGAGTGCAACCACATAGGCCTCGTAGGGGTTTCGCGCACCGCCCGAAGGGGTCATGCCGAGCGGCAGGGCGCCGACGCAGTTGCCGGTCTCGCCGGTAATGCCCATGCCCGCGAACAGGCAATCGGAGAGCTGCCGCGAGGTGATGGTGGGTGCGGCCGTGGTGCGGTTGGTGCGGCGGCGGGCCATCAGGGTCAGAAGGTCGTTGTCTGCCAGCGCGTCCGGCAGCCGGATGGCGCCCGGATCATTCCTCAGCAGCAGGTCTGGCTGCGCGACATGGCCGGCGCGTTCGATCTGCCGCGCCTCCGCCTGTTCGATGGTCATGAACTCTGAGTCCTGGACGCAGAAATGCATCAGCGCGGTCGGCAGGCCCCAACCCCATTGCCCGGAGAATTGTGTTTCCTGTTCGGCCAGCGTCGAGCCGGCGGTGACGAGGGCGGAGAAATCGAGCAGTTGCGGGACGACGGCATTCAGGTCGGCCTTCGACCAGCCGTGGGCGCGCGCGATCTCCGCGGGGGAAGCCCATTCATCCCAGGAAGCGAGGAGGCCGACCACTTCGGGGCTGCATTCGAAGACGCTTCTGGTCAGGAAGTTGCAGGCCGTGACCTTGTTGGTCCCAGGGTAGAAGACGAGCGTTTTTGAAGAGCGCATTTTCATGATGCTGTATGCCGTTCGTGGATGTGGAGCGCCGACAGGCGAATGCCCGTCGGCGCCGAACGACTTCAGCGCTTGTTGTAGTGCATGCCCTGCGAGAAGAAGGCGGTCTGCGTGCCAGCGGCAACCGTCAGCTTCGGGGCATTGTTGACTTTCTTGGCCATTTTCGTCCCTTTCCCGACCCCCCAATGGGATCTGTTGAAGGATTCCCAAAAGGGATCCGCGAGAAGAAAGGTATGGTCCGAGGAGTTAATGCTTTGTTAAAATTGTAGTAAAACAAATACGATCTAAAATATCTTTCTTGGTAGTAAAGTCTAAAAAATCGATTTTACTCAGATATGGAGTAGGCAAACACCAGCATACGCTTTTTCGGGATATTCTTGTTCTTATTTAGCGTAAGCAAGTGGCTAGCCCAGTCCATCCCGGGCGAGGCTGACGACGAGCTGATCGATACCGGGATCATCGAGCCTGATGACGTGCGCCATGCGGATCGCACGCCTGGGCGGGATATTGGACATGTCCTGCCGCATGATGACCGACACGAATGCCGGTCCGGTTTCGGTCAGAAGCATGGCCTTGCCTGTCAGCACCGGTTCGGAGATAGGCGCCCATTGCACCGAGATCAGCGACGGCTCGCCTGTCTGGCGGCGGTTGACGCCGCTGAAATAGATCCAGTTGAGACGCGAGATCGCCACGCCATAGTGGTTGCCGCGCGCCCGCGCCCATGTCGAGCCGCGGCGCTCCGACCATCCGGTAACCCTGCGGAATGTGACCAATTCGGCCTCGCGACGCACGAAGGTCACCGAGCGCATCAGGAGGTCGGCGCGGGTCGGAATCGAAAAATAGGTGAAATAGGTGCCGCTCGCGATCGACGGAGCGGGCGGGCGGATCATCTGGGTGAACAGGCTTTCGGAAATCGGCGGCAGGCCGGGAGCCGAGAGCTCAGGCGTGCCGGGGTCCCGGTACAGTTCGGGTTCATCGACGCGGAAGTAGTCGCAGATCAGCTTGGCGGTGGTCTTGTTGGGAACGGTCTGCCCCTGCAGGTAACGCTCGAACTGCGTGCGGTTGATGCCCAGCTCGCGGCACACCGCGCTGACGGAAGCATGGTCCTTGCAGAGCCGCCTGAGATTTGCAGCGAGATTCTCGCGAATGGACACTTTTTTGCTTCCGCGGGCGGCTTCTTCATTTCGAGTCGGAATCCGTATAGCGCCTTCGGTCGCCCCTGCCGAAACGCCTTGTCACAACACACAGAAAAAACTGATTTGAGAACGCCAGTCTAATGGGGCGGCTTCCAAAAAAAATAGCGTCTACCGGACAGAGGCCATCGCCATAAGTCCAATTGACAACCATTTCGCCTTGGGAACGCGAAATCGCATCTGGCCATTTTTGGGGGCATTGACGCCGTGGTATCGCATGATGCTTGGGCGTTACCGCTCGGGAAAGGCGGACAATCGATTATTCCGCTGGTGGAGCTGAGGAGGATCGAACTCCTGACCTCGTCATTGCGAACGACGCGCTCTCCCAGCTGAGCTACAGCCCCGTCCAGCGGATGGCGCATTTATCGGGGGACGCGGTTTCCTGTCAAGGCGGCGCTTCATCGAAAACCCGACCGCAGGTCGCATGGCGGAACCTGCCCTTGCCGGTTTGGCGTGTAATGGCTACATGTCGGCAACAATTGGAGACCGGCATGCTCGCCCTCATTCAAACCATCGTCATGGCGCTCGACCTCTATTGGTGGGTCATCATCGCCTCGGCGATCTTTTCCTGGCTCTATGCATTCAACGTCGTCAACTCGCGCAACCAGTTCGTCGGCAGCATCGGCAACATGCTCTACCGGCTGACCGAGCCGGCGCTGCGGCCGATCCGGCGCTTCATGCCCGACCTTGGTGGCATCGACATCTCGCCGATCATCCTGCTGCTGATCCTGTTCTTCCTCAGGCAGTTCATTCTCACCACGGTGGCGCCGCTGCTGCTGGCCTGAAGATCGCATGAGCGCGCCGTACCGCATTAGCGAGAGCGGCATCGAGCTGTTTGTCCGGTTGACGCCAAAGTCTTCGGTGGACAGGCTCGAAAGTGTCGAGACATCGGCGGACGGACGAAGTCACGTGAAGGCGCGGGTCCGCGCCGTGCCGGAAAACGGCGCCGCCAATCAAGCGCTGGAGAAGCTGGTCGCCAAGGCTCTGGGCGTGCCGGCTTCGGCCGTTTCGGTCGTTGCAGGCGGCACGGCCCGGCTCAAGACTCTGCGCATTGTTGGCGAACCGGCTGCGCTGGCAAGACGTGTCGAAGCGCTCTGCGATCAATCCTCTGCCTGAAGTTCAATCAATCGCCCAGCGGCAAACGCGGATCGTCGACCTTCAGCGTGTTCACGCTCTGCTTGATGCGGCGCAGGTTCTCCAGCACCTTCGGGCCGCGCGTCTCGGCGACCGATGTCACGATCATGTCGACGATCGCCAGCAGCGCGTAGCGCGACGATGTCGGCTTGTAGATGTTGCCGTCCTCGAGCGGCTGCAGGTGGATGACCGTGTCGGCGGCCTTGGCGAGTGCGGAGTCGGGCGCGGTGACGGCCACCGTGGCGGCGCCGTATTGCTGGGCGACCTGCACAGCCTCGATGACCGAGCGGGCATAGCCGGAGACCGAGAAGGCGACCACGGTGGTGTCCGGCGTTGCGACGGCGGCGTACATGCGCTGCAGCTGCCCGTCGATCTGCGCCAGAACCGGCAGGCCGAGCCTGAACAGCCGGTTCTGCATTTCGGTCGCCATCATCGAGGAAATGCCACCCGAACCGATGCACAGCACATTGCCTGACGCAGCAAGGCGCGCGGCGACATCGACCAGCGTCGTCATGTCGAGATTCTCGTTGGCGCGCTGGATGGCTGTGACAGCCGCTTCGGTGATGGCCGACGCAATGCGCTGCTCGCGGGCGTCGCGGCTCAGCGGCTCCGGCGACAGATACTGGCCGCCGATGGCAATGGCCTGCGCCAGGTGGAACTTGAAGTCACGCAGGCCCTCGCAGCCGAGATTGCGGCAAAAACGGGTCACCGTCGGCTCACTGACGCCGACGCGCGCGGCAATCTCGGAGATCGCGGCTTTCGAGGCGAAGTCGAGGTCGGACAGGACGAGGCTTGCCAGCCGGCGATCCGACTTGGTGCCGTCCTGCGACATCAGCTGCAGCCGGGTGATGATGTCGGCAGGCGTCTTCATATCCGAGTTTCCGTCGTCATCTCAGAGGCAGGCCCGTCGCCGTGTCGAACAGATGGATGTTGCCGGGATCGACGGAGACCGGCAGCAGGTCGCCTGGCCGGACCGGCAGCCGGTCGCGGAACACGGCGCGTACCGTATCAGTGCCAATGGCACCATAGACATGGGTTTCGGAACCAGTCGGCTCGACGACGTCAACCTTGAGCGTCATGGTGCCGGTGGCTTCACCGACGATGAAATGCTCGGGCCGGATGCCCGCCTCCACCGCACTGCCTGCCGGCACCGGCTTGCCGGCGAGCGCAAGCCGCCCGCCCCCGACCGACTCGAACCAGGTTTTCTCGGGCGTCGTCTTGAGAGCCCCGGACACAAAACTCATCGACGGCGAGCCGAGGAAGCCGGCGACGAACTTGTTGGCCGGCCGGTCATAGAGCTCCAGCGGTGCCCCGACCTGCTGGATCCTGCCGCGGTCCATCACCACGATGCGGTCGGCCATGGTCATGGCCTCGATCTGGTCGTGGGTGACGTAGACGATGGTCGATTTCAGCCGTTGGTGCAGCGCCTTGATCTCGGTGCGCATCTGCACGCGCAACTGGGCGTCGAGATTGCTGAGCGGCTCGTCGAACAGGAACACCGAGGGTTCGCGCACGATGGCGCGCCCCATGGCGACGCGCTGGCGTTGGCCGCCCGAGAGCTGGCGGGGGTACCGGTCGAGATAGGAGAACAGGTTGAGGACGCCGGACGCCTTCTTGACCTTCTGGTCGATGGCCGTGCGGTTCTCGCCCCGGATTTTCGGGCCGAAGCCGATATTATCCGAGGCCTTCAGGTGCGGAAACAGCGCATAGGACTGGAACACCATGGCGATGTTGCGCTGCTGCGGCGGCAGGTCGTTGGCGCGCGTGCCGCCGATCAGGAGATCGCCGGAACTGATGGTCTCCAATCCTGCCAGCATGCGCAGCAAGGTCGATTTGCCGCAGCCGGACGGGCCGACCAGCACCACGAACTCGCCGCTCTTGATGTCGAGGCTGATGTCCTCGAGGATCTTGTGCTGGCCAAAGGATTTCGACAGGTTGCGAAACTCGACGTCGGTCATGGTCACGCTCCCAATATGTCGTCGATGAACGGCAGGCAGCCGGCGGTCAATCCCGCATCCACGGGCATCACCACGCCTGTTACGCCCGAGGCCCGGTCGGAAGCAAGGAAAGCCACCGCTTCGGCGACTTCCGAGGCGTTGACGATGCGGCCGAGCGGATAGAGCCGCTGCAGCTTGCCCAAGATCTCAGGGTCCTTGGCAAGGCGATGGTCCCAGGCGGCGGTGCGGATCGATCCGGGGCAAACCACATTGGCGCGCACGCCGCGGCGGCCGAGCTCGACGGCGATCGATTTGGCATAGGCGTTGATGCCGGCCTTTGCGGCGGCATAGGCGGGGTTGCCGAAATGCGCGATGGCGTTGACGGAGGAAATGAAGACGACGCTGCCCGAACCGCGCGCGGCCATCGCCTTGGCAATGGGATCGGCGAACATCATCACGCCGGTCAGGTTGAGGTCGAGTTCGTGCTCGATCCTGTCCGCCGTCAGCGCATCAAGCGTCTCGGCGCGGGTCCAGCCGGCATTGTTGATCAGGATGTCGGGGACACCGTCCTTTTCAAGCACGGCGGCGATCGCGGCTTCGACCGAGGCCCGGTCGAGAAGGTCGAAGACATGGCGCGAGGCAAGGTGCGGGCTCGCCAGCGCCTCTTGCGACTGGTCGCAGCCGACCACCCGCGCGCCCCTGTCGGCCAGCAGTGCGACGATCGCCGAGCCAAGGCCGCCACCGGCGCCGGTGACTATGACGGTCCTGCCTTCGAATTCGGCTCTCGAAACCACGGCGCTTACTCCTCCCGCAGGTCAGGCAGATGCCGGGAGGCTAAAGAACGAGATGTAATTAAGCAACATGTTAATCCGCTTGCATGCGGCGAATTCATCGATAATGTAGGAAAGTCACATAAATCTTGTGTCAGCACCGGCACAAAGAGCGCGAATGCGCGAAACAAATGGGAGAGATCGGATGAATCTTGCAAAATGGACTGCCGGCCTGATGGCCGGAATGGGCATGCTGGCCTTCGCGGCGCAGGCAGAGGCCGGCGAAGTGCGGGTTACCGTCGCTGAGTACAGCGCCAAGACGGGCCCCTACTTCGAGCAGGTCAAGAAGGAGTTCGAGGCGAAGAACCCCGGCATCACGGTCAAGTTCGAGGTGGTGCCGTGGGATGTGCTCTTACAGAAGCTGACCACCGACATCACCGCCGGCACCAATGCGGATCTCTCCATCATCGGCACGCGCTGGCTGATCGATTTCGTCCAGCAGGATGTCGCCGAGCCGCTCGACAGCTATATCACGCCCGAATTCAAGGGCCGCTTCATCGACACCTTCCTGTCGCCCTCGATCATGGGCGGCAAGACCTACGGCCTGCCGATCGCCGCTTCGGCGCGCGCCATGTATTACAACAAGGAGCTGTTCGAGAAAGCCGGCATCGCCAAACCGCCGGCAACCTGGACCGAACTGCAGGAGGACGCGCGCAAGATCAAGGCGCAGGGTGCCTTCGGTTTCGGCCTGCAGGGTAAGGAGATCGAGACCGACGTCTATTACTATTACGCGATGTGGTCGCAGGGCACCGAGATCCTCAACAAGGACGGCACGTCGGGCCTCGGCACGCCGGGCGCGCTCGAAGCCGCCAAGCTCTACAAGTCGATGATCGACGAGGGGCTGACCGAGCCCGGCGTCACCTCCAACAACCGCGAGGACGTGCAGAACCTGTTCAAGCAGGGCAAGGTCGGCATGATGATCACGGCGCCCTTCCTGTCCAACCAGATCAAGGAGGAGGCGCCGAGCCTCAAATACGGCGTGGCCGCCATTCCGGCCGGTCCGACCGGCGCGCGCGGCACCTATGGCGTCACCGACTCCATGATCATGTTCAAGAACTCCAAGAACAAGGACGAGGCTTGGAAGCTGATGGACTTCCTGTTCACCACGGAGCAGCGCGCCAAGTTCACGCAAGGCGAAGGCTTCCTCCCGGTGAACAAGGAAGAGGCCAAGATGGACTATTACGTCAACAACGCCGATCTCGCCGCCTTCACCGCCCTGCTTCCGGATGCCCGTTTCGCGCCAGTCATCCCGGGCTGGGAAGAAGTTGCCCAGATCACCTCGGATGCCATGCAGAAGATCTATCTCGGCGGCGATCCCGAGGCAGGCTTGAAGGACGCCGCGGCCAAGGCCAATGCGGTGCTGAAGAAATAGGGCGTATCTCCCTGCGCCCGTGGCGCGCCCCCGACTCAGGCGGGGCGCGCCACATTTTTGACTTCCTGCCGGGTGCAGCGGATCCGAAATTCGCTTAAGCAGAAACTCAGATCCAGCGCACCGGGACTCAACCCAAGCCGATGCAAAATCGCTTCCTGCCCTATCTCCTGACCTTGCCCAGCCTGTTCCTGGCGGCGATGGTCATCTTCTGGCCGGTCTGGGACCTGATCCAGATCGCGACACATGACGTCAACCGCTTCGGTCAGTTGCGCGAGTTCAGCGGCCTTGCCAATTTCGCCGCGCTGACCGCCGATCCCGATTTTGTCGCCGCACTCTGGCGCACGGGGCTGTGGACCGTGCTGGTGGTCGGCGGCGCGCTGCTGCTCTCGATCCCGGTGGCGATGATCCTCAACACCGATTTCTATGGCCGGGGCCTTGCCCGTGTCATCATCATGCTGCCCTGGGCGGTGTCGCTGACCATGACGGCGGTGGTCTGGCGCTGGGCACTGAGCGGCGAAAGCGGCATGCTGAATTCGGCACTGATCGGGCTTGGCCTGATCGACCACAACATCCAATGGCTGGCACAGGCCGGAACCGCCTTTCCGATGCAGGTTCTGATCGGCATCTTGGTGACGGTGCCGTTCACCACCACGATCTTCCTCGGCGGCCTGTCGTCGATCCCGGACGATCTCTACGAGGCGGCCGCACTGGAAGGGGCAACGCCGCTGCAGCAGTTCCGCGAGATCACCTTTCCGCTGCTGAAGCCGTTCATCAACATCGCCATCGTGCTCAACACCATCTACGTCTTCAACTCGTTCCCGATCATCTGGGTGATGACGCAGGGCGGGCCGGCCAACTCGACCGACATCCTGGTCACCCATCTCTACAAGCTCGCGTTCCGCATCGGCAAACTCGGCGAGGCTTCGGCGGTGTCGCTGGTGATGTTCGCCATATTGCTGATCTTCACCATGATCTATGTGCGCCTCGCGATGCGGGAGCAGCGCGCATGACTGGCAAGCTGAAGCGCACCGTCATCGCCTGGCTGTTGCTGGCGCCCTTGATCGTGGTGACGATCTTTCCCTTCGCGGTGATGTTCCTGACGGCGGTCAAGCCACGGACCGAGGTGCTGACACCCACATGGTGGCCGAGCGAGTTCCGCTGGTCGAATTTTTCCGACATGTGGGTGGCGACCGGCTTCGGCCAGGCACTGGCCAATTCACTCTATGTCTCGGTGATCGCCACCCTCGGCGCCATCTTGATCTCGGTGCCGGCGGCTTACGCGATGTCGCGCTTTCGCTTTGCCGGTTACGGCGCCTTCCGCCAGTTCCTGCTGATCTCGCAGATAATCTCGCCGATCGTGCTGGTGCTGGGCCTGTTCCGGCTGATGGCCGCCTGGGGGCTGGTCGAATCGACCACCGCGCTCGGCTTCATCTACATGGCCTTCAACGTCGCCTTCACGGTCTGGATGCTGCAGAGCTATTTCGACACCATTCCGCGTGACCTCGAGGAGGCGGCCTGGATGGAAGGCGCCGGCCGCTGGCTGACGCTGCGCAAAGTGTTTCTGCCGCTCTGCCTGCCGGCGATCGCGGTGACGGCGATCTTCACCTTCATCAACGCCTGGAACGAATTCGTCGTGGCGCTGACCATGCTGCGCAGCCAGGAGAGCTACACGCTGCCTATCCAGGTGTTCTCGTTGGTCGCCGGCCGCTACACGATCGAATGGCATCACGTCATGGCCGCGACGCTGCTGGCCACTTTGCCGGTGGCGATCCTGTTCATCTGGCTGCAGCGTTATCTCGTTCGGGGGCTGGCGCTCGGGGCGGTCAAGTAGCGATCCCAGCAAGTCCAGGAAAAGTGCGCGGCGGTTTTCCGTCCGGAATTGCGAAAAACAAGAAGTCTACGGAGCTTTCATGCGCGTCTTCACCGCCTCGCTGGCGACGGAAACAAACACCTTCTCGCCGGTGCCGACCGACCGGGCCTCGTTCGAGATGGCGTTCTATGCCGGGCCGGGCAAGCACCCGGAAACGCCGACCCTGTGTTCCTCGCCGATCGTGGCGCTGCGCCGTCGCGCGGCCGCGGAAGGTCTGACCGTGATCGAGGGCACCGCGACCTGGGCCGAGCCCGGCGGTCTCGTGCAGCGGCAGACTTATGAAGCGCTGCGCGACGAGATACTCGGCCAGCTCAAGGCGGCACTTCCGGTCGATGCCGTCATTTTGGGCCTGCATGGCGCCATGGTGGCGCAGGGTTATGATGATTGCGAGGGCGATCTGCTGGAGCACGTGCGCGGCATTGTCGGGCTTCGCGTGGTGATCGCCTGCGAGTTCGATCCGCACAGCCATCTGACGCCGAAGCGCGTGGCTGCGTCCGACATCATGGCCTACTTCCTCGAATTCCCGCACACCGATTTCTACGAGCGCGGCGAGCACGTCGTCGAACTTGGACTTGCCGCGGCGCGCGGCGAGATCAAACCCGTCATCTCGACCTTCGACTGCCGCATGATCCAGGTGCTGCCGACCAGCCGCGAACCGATGCGCTCCTTCGTCGACCGCATAAAGGCGCTGCACGGCAAGGACGGCGTGCTGTCGGTCTCGGTCATCCATGGCTTCATGGCCGCGGACGTGCCCGAAATGGGCACGCGCATCCTTGTCGTCACCAACGATGACAAGGCCAAAGGCGATGCGCTGGCCGAGCGGCTGGGACGCGAGCTCTATGCCATGCGCGAAACGACGGCGATGACGATGCTGAGTACGGCCGACGGCATCGATCGGGCGCTGGCCGTTCGCGCCGAAAATCCCGGCAAGCCCGTGGTCATCGCCGACATCTGGGATAATCCCGGCGGCGGCGTTCCCGGCGACGGCACCATCGTGCTTCGCGAACTGCTGGCGCGCGGCATCACAAGCGTCGGCGTGGCGACGATCTGGGATCCGATCGCGGTGACTTTCTGCCAGGCAGCGGGCGAGGGCGCGGTCATCGACCTGCGCTTCGGCGGCAAGGCCGGGCCGCAGGCGGGCGAGCCCATCGATGCGCGCGTGACGGTGTTAAAGGCCGTCGGCGAAGGCTGGCAGAGTTTCGGTCCGAGCCGCGTGACATTGGGACCGTCAGCGGTGGTGCGCATCGAAGGCACCGAGGTCGATGTGATCCTGAACACCAATCGCACGCAGACCTTCGAGCCCGATATCTTTTCCAACATCGGCGTCGATCCGCTGACGAAGGACATACTGCTGAT
This sequence comes from Mesorhizobium sp. Cs1321R2N1, assembly GCF_037179725.1. Lineage (NCBI taxonomy): Bacteria > Pseudomonadati > Pseudomonadota > Alphaproteobacteria > Hyphomicrobiales > Phyllobacteriaceae > Mesorhizobium > Mesorhizobium sp. Cs1321R2N1. The sequence continues at coordinate 13,572 of NZ_JAPYKP010000116.1, forward strand.
CAAATCAACGAATCATTTCTACGCGGGCTTCGAGCCGATCGCCGCCGAGATCATCTATGTCGCGGCGCCGAGTTCGTATCCCAGCAATCCGGCGGCGACGAATTACACGAAGCTGAGCCGGCCAGTGTGGCCAAGGGTGGCTGATCCTTGGGCGGTGTAGGGTTCTTCCTTCTCCCCTTGTGGGATCGCACGGCGATCATCAGCGCCTCACTCCGCTGGAACACCCCTCATCCGTCTCGGCGCGCGCGCCGATCCACCTTCTCCCACAACAAGGCAGGGGAATCGCATATGACGTTTTGGGAGTTGAAATTGGTCTGAGAAGAGATTCTTTGGGAAGGCAGTCCAACGAAGGATCGACTGCCATGTCCTGCCTTGAGAGCTATTTCGGCGCGGTGCCTGACCCGCGCGCGGCCAACGCCACGCACCGGCTTGGCGATTTGATTGTGATGATGGTTGCGGCAAGCCTGTGCGGCGCGACCAATGCGACGGAGTTTTCGTTGTTCGCTCAAGAGCGCAAGCAGGCGCTGTCGCGGTTGATCGCCTATGAGGAGGCGCCCAGCCATGACACCTTCTCGCGGCTGCTGCGCTTGCTCGACCCAGAGGCCTTCGGGCGCGCCTTCGCCGCCTTTGCCGCAGGCTTTGCCCAGGCATGCCAGGGCGTGGTCTCGCTCGACAGCAAGGCGCTGCGGCGGGCTTATGAGAAGGGCCTTGCAGCCAGTCCGCCCTTGACGGTGTCGGCCTTTGCCGCCGAGACGCGGCTGTGCCTGGCGGCGGCTTCGCCCGGCGATGCGGAGAACGAGGTCGAGGCTGCCCTCAAGGTGGTCGAACTCATTGATCTCACGGGCAGATTGGTCACGGCCGATGCGCTCCACTGTCACACGCGTATGGCCAAGCCGTCACCGAACGCGGCGGCGACTATCTGCTCGCGCTCAAGGGAAACCGCCGGCATTGGCTTAGCCGTGCCAACCAGCATCTGGTCGAAACTGTCCCCGCTATCGCCGAGCGGACCGAAACCAGCCATGGCCGTAGCGAATGGCGGCAGGCAGAGGTCGTCGCGGCATCTGAGCCACTGATGCCCGGCCACAAAGTCTTTATCCGCATCACCAGCCGGCGCGATCAAGCCAAGCCGCTGACGCGCCTGTTCATGGCCTCCAGCCTGCTGTCGCCAGCCCAGGCGCTCGATCTCACCAGAGCTCACTGGCAGATCGAGAACGGGCTGCATTGGATATTGGACGTGCATCTCGCCGAGGATCTCAGCCGCGCCCGCAAGGACAATGCCCCCGCCAACACCGCGCTCCTCAACCGCATCGCCAGAAACATCCTCCAGATCGCCGATACAGACAAAGTCCCCATCAGCCACCGCATCAAGAAATGCGCCTGGAATGACGACTATCTCATCAATGCCATCACTCATATGCGATAGCCCTGCACAACAAGGGGAGAAGGAAAAGGGCGCTACACCAATCCGCGCTTGACCATCATAGCTTCCGGCGAAGGCATCTTGCCGCGAAACGTCGTGTAAAGCTCTTCGGGGTCCTTCGAGCCGCCGGCGGCATAGATGTTCTTCCTCAGCCGCTCGGCCAGCGCCGGGTTGAAGGGATCGCCTGTTTCCTCGAAGGCGGCGAAGGCATCGGCGTCGAGCACCTCGGACCACATGTAGGAATAATAGCCGGCCGAATAGCCCTCGCCCGCAAAGACATGGCCGAAATGCGGGGTGCGATGGCGCATCGCGATCGTGTCGGGCATGTTGAGCCTTTCCAATGTTTCGGCTTCGAAACGAAGCGGCTCTTCCGGTGCATTGGGCCGTGCATGGTAGGCCATGTCGATCAAGGCAGAAGCGGTGAACTCGACCGTGGCGAAGCCGGCGCCGAAAGTGCGCGTAGCCAGCATCTTGTCGAGCAGCGCCTGCGGCATCGGCTTGCCGGTCTTGACATGCAGCGCGTGCTTTTCCAGCACCGCCGGCACCGTCAGCCAGTGCTCGTAGAGCTGCGAGGGCAATTCAACGAAGTCGCGGCTGACCGAGGTGCCGGACACCGACGGCCAGGTGACGTCGGTCAGCATGCCGTGGAGCGCATGGCCAAACTCGTGGAACAAGGTCTTCGCCTCGTCGACCGACAGCAGGGCCGGTTCGCCCGCCGGCGGCTTGGCGAAGTTCATGATGTTGTAGATCACCGGCTGCGAGCCATGCCCGAGCTTGTAGCCGGACTTCAGCGCGCTCATCCAGGCGCCGGAACGTTTTGAAGGCCGCGCGAAATAGTCGGCCAGGAACAGGCCGCGCTCGCTGCCGTCGGCGTTCTTCACCACGAAGACTCGCGCGTCCGGATGCCAGGCGGCGATGCCCTTCTTCTCCTGGAAGGTGATGCCGAACAGCCGTGTCGCGACGTCGAAACAGGCATCGATGATGCGGTCGAGCTGCAGATAGGGTTTCAGTTCCGCCTCGTCGAAAGCGAACTTTTCCGCGCGCAGCTTCTCCTGGTAGAAACGCCAGTCCCAGGCGGCGAATTTTTCGTTGCTGCCGGCTTTCGCCGCCAGCCGCTCCAGCTCCTTCTGGTCGGCGGCGGCTTTTTCCAGCGCCTTTTCCCAGACCGGGTCGAGCAGCGCATGCACCGCCATCGGCGTCTTGGCCATAGTGTCGTCGAGCTTGAGCGCGGCAAAGGAGGCATAGCCGAGCAGCTTCGCCTTTTCGGCGCGCAGCTTCAGCATGTCGCGCACCACGGCCGTGTTGTCGGACGCGCCGCCATTCTGGCCGCGCATGGTGAAGGCGCGATAGGCGATCTCGCGCAGGTCGCGGCGTTCCGAGAAGGTCGTGAACGGCTCGTAGATCGAGCGCGACAGGGTGACGGCGTAGCGGCCTTTCTGGCCGCGCATCTCGGCGGCCTCGGCCATCGAACTTTTCACGAAATCCGGCAGGCCGGCGAGGTCGGCCTCGTCGAGGAACAGCGCCCAGTCGCGCTCGTCGGCCAGCACGTTCTGACCGAAAGTCGTGCCGAGCGACGACAGCTCCTCGTTGATCTTGGCCAATCGTATCTTGCCGTCGGCGTCGAGTTTGGCGCCGGAACGCACGAAGCCTTTCCAGGTCTTCTCCAGGACGCGCAGCGTCTCGGGATCGAGCTTCAGAGCTTCGCGGCGCTGGTAGAGGTCGTCGATGCGGGCAAACAGCTTCTCGTTCATCGAGATCGCTGAGAAGTGCCTTGATATCTTCGGCGAAATGTCGCGCTCCAGCGCCTGGATCGTCTCGTTGGTATAAGCGCCGGCGCGGCACCAGAAGATCGACGAGACATGATCGAGCGCCTCTCCGCCAAGTTCCAGCGCGGCAAGCGTGTTCTCGATGGTCGGCACTTCCTTGTTGGTGGCGATCGCGTCGATCTCCGCCTCATGCGCCTTCAGCGCGGCGTCGAAGACGGGGGAAAAATCACCGTCGCCAATGTGGGCAAAATCGGGCAGACCGAGCGGGCCTCGCCACGCGGTCAACGGATGGGTGGCAAGATCGACGACTTTCGTGGAGGGCATGGAGGGTCTTTCGCTGGCGTCGGGAAGGAGGGTATCACCGATGTAGAACGCGGCCTGCTGACCCGCAATATGCCAGTTGGCCGCTGTGCCTCAGTACGCTGCGCCTCAGTAGCCTTCGCAGGTTTCGGCGATCGCGGCTTGCGAGCTGGCGGTGATGCGGTTGTCGCTCACCGCGAAGGTTTCCTGCATCAGCATGTCATTGTCGGGGAAATCGTAGCAGGCGATCACGGTGGTGACCCCGCCTTCGCTCTTCTCGATGCGGTGGCGGATAGCTGCACCGGCGACCGCACCTTTCCATTCGTCGAGCGAAGCGATGAATTCCTGCTTGCTCTGGACGACGCCGAGGTCGTCGAGCTTGATGCGGACGTCGTCGGCGAGCAGGTCCGCCAGCTCGGTGCGATCGGCGACCAGCAGCGCCGAATACCAGCGGCTGATGACGGCGCGGTCATCGGCGCGAGCGGCCATGATCGCCAACAGCAATACGGCTGCCGTGAAGACGACCGGCCGGACATCCGTCAGCCGGCGCGCGGCCCCGTTCATTCAAGCACCGGCCGCTCGAAATCGCCGGTCTCCTTGTTCATAACCCAGAGCTCGCCGGTCGAAATGTCGAACCACGCTCCGTGCAGCGACAGCCGCCCCTTGCCCTCGAGGATCGAGACGCAGGGAAAGGTCCTGAGATTGGCGATGGAATAGCGGACCGAGATGCGCTCGAGTGCCGTCTGGCGCTCCGTCGCCGTCATGAAGGTGCTGGCCGATACCGTCTCGGCCGCCGGCGCGATCAGGCTCATCCATTTGCCGATGAAGTCGCCGGGAGACAGCGGCGCGGAATTGGGGTCGAGCGCGGCGCGGATGCCGCCGCAGCGGCCGTGGCCCATGACGACGATGTTCTTGACCTTGAGGCTCTGCACGGCGAATTCGAGCGCCGCCGAGGTCGAATGGAACTCGCCGTCCGGTTCGTAAGGCGGCACCAGGTTGCCGACATTGCGCAGCACGAAAAGCTCGCCGGGGCCGGCGTCGAAGATCGCCTCGGGAGCGGAGCGCGAATCGCAACAGGCGACGATCATGGTCTCGGGCGCCTGGCCTTCGCGGGCGAGCTCGCGATAGCGGCCGCTCTCGGTGGGGTAGCGGCCGTTCATGAAATTGCGGTAGCCGGCGAGGAGGTGGTCGGGAAGATGCGGCATGGGCGGCTAAGGCCTTTCCGGTTGGAGGCGGAAGCTCGTTGCGGTCGAGGAAAGGCTCTAACGGTAAAAGCCCGCTGCGAGCAATGCAGAATTGCGGGGGCTGGCCATAAATGCCATGCGCCAAAGCGGGAGCGCACGCCGACTTGGTCACGCCCAGATGGCGACCGGTATGCCAAAACCGTCAGCGAGCGGCGGGTTGGGAAACGGCTTTGCTTCGCCACTGGCGATGCGGCCGGCGATCAGCATCATGGCCGCCGCATCGAGGAAATCGTCGGCGGCCGCACCATTTGGCGGCGGCTGGTCGAGGAAATCCATGTCATAGCCGTGCCGGCAAAGCAGCGCCTTGCGTTCCGCCATGCCGGCTGGATTGACGCTGCCCTTGATCTTCTTCGGCAACTGCATGGCCCGATCGCCGTTCAGGCGGCAGAAGGCGACTTCCGGGTGCGATTCGAAGACACGGCCGCGCAGCTCGGGCCGCACAATCAGCAACGCGTCGATCTCCCGGATTTTCGAGAAGATGCCGAAGGCCTGGATGGAAACGCCGCGCGGCGGATCGGATGTGGTCCTGGCCACCTCGCTTGCCCTGAGCTGTGTCGCGTACCAGGCTTCGGCCGTGGTGAAACCGCCGGTGTCGGCATAGAGCGCGGCGCGCGACGGGATCGAAAAGACGCTGGACTGGCGCGCGCCGAGCAGCGGCCGCACCAGCGCTTCCGGCCCGCGCCCACCTTTGCTGGAAAATTCGGGTAGGCCGATCGGCATGTCGACGGCGACGACCGCATCATCGGGGATCGCCGCCAGCAGGGCGGCGAAGGTGGGGAAGACATCGACCGAAGGCGCGGCGTTGGGGTTACGAGGTGTCGAACCGGGTTCGCGCAGCACGGCGATCCAGCCGGCCTTGCAGCCATCGGCGCCGACGAGCACGACTTTGGCCGGAGTC
>NZ_JAPYKP010000117.1:0-18961 GCF_037179725.1 Mesorhizobium sp. Cs1321R2N1
TCGCCGCCGATGATGGCAAGCGCCAGAGGAAGGCCGAGCGCGCCGGCGCGGGCGGCCGATTGCGGCGTTCCGCCAATGGCGATCCAGACCGGCAGCCTGTCCTGGAAGGGCCTGGGATAGATGCCGCGATCGTTGATCGGCGCGCGCAGATTGCCTGACCAGGTCACCTTCACCTGATCGCGGATGGCGAGCAGCAAGTCGAGCTTTTCGGCGAACAGCTCATCATAGTCTTCGAGATTGTAGCCGAACAGCGGGAAGGATTCGATGAACGATCCGCGCCCGGCCATGATCTCGGCGCGGCCGCCCGACAGAAGGTCGAGCGTGGAAAACTGCTGAAAAACGCGCACCGGATCGTCGGAGGACAGGACGGTGACCGCGCTGGTCAGTCTGATGCGCTTCGACCGCTCCGCCGCCGCGGCCAAAGCCACGACCGGCCTCGAGGCGGCATAGTCCGGCCGGTGGTGTTCGCCGAGGCCAAAGACATCGAGCCCGATCTGGTCGGCCAGTTCGATCTCCTCGATCAGGTTGCGCAGCCGCTCATGCGGGCCGATGGCGCCGGGACCCGGCACAGGGCTCACATCGGCAAAAGTGTAGAGGCCGAGTTCCATTTGGATGTTATCCCAGTGTGTTGATTGTCGCGCTAGAGGTAGCGACACGCCCGCCACGCCGCCAGAGGGCGGCTGGTGAACAGTGCATGTCGATTTCGGCGGGAAATGCGTCTCCCCGGTGCAACATCCCGGAATTTCATGGCTGGCATGCCGTTTTGGCGCTTGAACTCCCGGTTTTCGCGCGTATGTAAGCGTCGCGAATAGACTTCAAGGAAGTGGACTTGGCTATCTACAGGGAAAAAGACATTTTCGAGCGGCGCAATGCCGCGACCGAGGCAAAGAAGGCGCTTCTGGAGCGCTTCAAGTCAAAGCCGGCAGCAGACGATCCTGCGGTGCTGGCACGACAGGCCGAACGCAAGGCGATCCTTGCGGCTCGGGAGATCCGCGAGGCCGAGAAGGCCAAGCTGAAGCAGGAAAAGCTGGCACGCGAGGCGATTGAGAAGGCCGAGCGCGAGGCCGCAGCCGAAGCGGCGCGCATTGCCGCCGAGGAGGCAGCGCAAGCGGATGCCAAGCTTCGGGAAGCCGAAGAGAACGAGCGTATTGCTCGTTTGCTTGCCGATGAAGCCGAGCGCAAGGCAAAGCGCGACGCGCGCTATGCGGCACGCAAGCAGCGCACCGGCAGGACACCTCCCGGCTTTACGGGTCGCTAAGAGCGCACTCGCCGCGACGGATGAACAAGGGACGCGCCAAGGCGCGGCCCTTTTCGCGTTTGTCCATGTTGCCCAGCGGAAGCCCCTGCATTCCTGGATGTCGGCTTGACTCCAGGGATGTCGGCTTGACACCCAAGGAATGTCGCTTGACGTCCAGGGATGTAGGAGCGGTCGAAACCGTCTGCCGGCGGACAGGGCCGTTCAAGCCGCGAATTTCAGCCCCATGATACCGCAGACGATCAACGCGATGCAGCCGAGCCTGACCGCCGTGGCGGGCTCGCCCAGCAGCCAGATCCCGAGCAGCGCCGTGCCGACGGTGCCGATACCGGTCCACACCGCATAGGCGGTGCCGACAGGCAGCGCCTTCAGCGCCAGGCCGAGCAAGGTGAGGCTGACGATCATCGACGCGACCGTGAGCACGGTCGGGACAAGCTTGCTGAAGCCGTCGGTATATTTGAGGCCGATTGCCCAGCCGATTTCGAACAGGCCGGCGAAAAACAGAAACGTCCAGGACATCGCAACGCTCCGTCGGACCATCCAGCCTCTCCGGCCTCGGATGCTCAGTCGACAATGGCGGGTCGTCCCGGCCGAATTTTTCGGAAAGTGCGAGGTCGTCCCCGCGTCGTCGACATAGGGCTGTCCGAACGCCCGATCAACACGTGCCGGCGGCATTGTCGAATGCCGCCGGTGAAGTCCCGCCCCGTCGGGTTGCCGAGACTTACTTTTCTTTGATCCTCATTGCCTTGACCGGCGGCGCCTTCAGGGCCGGAGCGGCTACAGGCTTCTTGGCGTCTTTCTTTGGTTTGCGGGCTTCCTTGCCTGCCTTCATCGCACCTTTGGCCACGATTCGTTCCTCCTGTTGCGGGAAACGGAGTGAAACAAGACAAACGCCGGACTGCAAGAGGCTAGTGCTTGCTGCCAACGCCGGCAGGCCGCTTTCAACCGGTTTCTAATTTGCTCGTAAACCCCGGCGGTCCATGCCATGGTTGCCTTCGCACTGCAGCATCGACCCGTGCACCGCCGGGTGATCGTCAGGCAGGCCGGTCAGGACGACAATGCGGATCCACATCGGCTGCGAGATGAGCTTCGACTTCCCGCAGGAGACGCCGCTCATCGCGATGCTCAATGTCCATTATTCCCGCGCTTCCGATCTTGAGCGCCCGGATTTTCTGACCTCCAGCCCGCCGGTGCCGATTGAAAGTTATCGCGACAGTTTCGGAAACTGGTGCAACCGGTTCGTCGCTCCGCCCGGGCGTTTCACTTTCGGCACCGATGCGGTGATCCGCGACCCCGGCACATTCGAGATGGGCGAGCTGATGGCGTGGCAGCACGAGGTGCGCGACCTGCCGGCGGAAACGCTCCTGTTCCTGCTGCCCAGCCGGTTTTGCGAAAGCGACCTCCTGGCAAGCGAGGCATGGCGGCTGTTCGGCCATACGCCGCCCGGCATCCCGCGCGTGCAGGCGGTGTGCGATTTCGTCCACAACCACATCGCCTTCGACTACGACAACGCACGGGTGACGCGCACCGCCGCGGAAGCCTGGCGTGAACGGAGTGGCGTGTGCCGCGATTTCGCGCATCTCGCCGTCACATTCTGCCGGGCACTCAATATCCCGACGCGCTACTGCACAGGCTACATCAGCGACATCGGCATGCCGAAGCCCTGGGCGAGCATGGATTTCTGCGCCTGGATGGAGGTCTACCTCGGCGGCCGCTGGCACGCTTTCGATCCGCGCAACAACGCGCCACGTATCGGCCGCATCCTGATCGCCTCGGGCCGTGACGCGGCGGACGTGCCGCTGACCCATATTTTCGGGCCAGGCATGCTTGCGGGCTTCAAGGTATGGACCGACGAAATACAGGAATAGCTGGCGTTGTTGTCAGCAGGTTTCGAAGACGTTGAACGACCCGACGATTGGCGCGTTGTGATGGCTGTGCAGCTCCGCGGCAGGGCCGCTACATTGTACCTCAAAGAGGATAGACCTGCATGGCAGGGCATGGCGGCTCCAGAAAGGTCATCTATGCGGCGCTCGCCGGCAATCTCGCCATAGCGCTGACCAAGTTCGCCGCGGCCTTTTTCACCGGCAGTTCGGCCATGCTGTCGGAAGGCGTGCATTCGCTGGTCGATACCGGTAATGGCGGCCTGCTGCTTTACGGTATGCACCGGGCCGCACGCCCGGCCAGCCCCACCCATCCGCTCGGCCACGGCCGAGAACTCTATTTCTGGAGCTTCATCGTCGCCCTTCTGGTCTTCGCGCTGGGCGCCGGCGTGTCGTTCTACGAGGGCATCATCCACATCATGGCGCCGGAACCGGTCGCCAACGTCAAGGTGAACTACGTCGTTCTCGGCCTGTCCTTCCTGTTCGAAGGCAGTTCCTGGCTGGTGGCGCTGAAGGAATTCCGCAAGCAAAAGGGCAAGCAAGGCTGGCTGGAAGCCGTGCAATCGAGCAAGGACCCGAGCGTCTATACAGTGCTGTTCGAGGACAGCGCGGCCCTTCTCGGCCTGACGGTTGCCTTTGCCGGCATATCGGCGGCGGAGATTTTCGAGATGCCCGACCTCGACGGCGCCGCCTCGATCGGCATCGCGCTCATCCTCGGCGCGACAGCGGTCTTCCTGGCGCGTGAAAGCAAGGGCCTGCTCATCGGTGAGCCGGCCTCACCCGAGGTGCAGAGGAAGGTGCTGGCGATCGTCCAGCAGGATCCGGCGGTGCAGCGGGCGAATGGTGTGCTGACCGTGCATATGGGACCGGAAGAGATCGTTGCCGCCCTGAGCATCGAATTCGAGGACCATCTCGCGGCGCCGGACATTGAGGCCTGCGTCGAGCGTCTCGAGGCCCGGCTAAGGAAGGAAATGCCTGAGATCACGCGGCTGTTCGTCAAGCCGCAGACGTCGGGCACCTGGGAAAAGCGGCGCAAGCTGATCGAATCCGCGTCCGGATAGAGTTTGGCCATGATCCGAAAATCCCCTCTTCCTGATCATGCCTTGGCCTCTGGACCAGCGCCGCGCCGTTGCTTCGCGTCGCCGCGCGGCTAAGATTACCTGATCGATGTTGGAGGAATGACGATGAAGATCGACGGCGGCTGTCATTGTGGTGCCATCACCTATGAGGCGGAGGTCGACCCGGAAAAGACCTCGATCTGCCACTGTACCGATTGCCAAAAGCTGACCGGTACGGCCTTTCGCGTCACTGTTCCCACGCAGGAAGATCACTACCGGATCACCAGGGGCGCGCCGAAAATCTATATCAAGACCGTGGCGAGCGGCGCCAAGCGTGCCCAGGCCTTTTGTGCCGACTGCGGCTCGCATCTTTATGCGACCTCGGTCGGCGACGGTCCAAAGGTCTATGGCATCAGGGTCGGGACGTCGCGACAGCGCCAGGACCTGGTTCCGAGACACCAGAAATGGCACCGCTCAGCGCTGCATTGGCTTCCGGAATTCGAGGGCATGACGACGGTGGAAGAGCAGTAGCGTTCAGTCGTCGCCTTCGACGACCCTCAGCCTCAGCTGTCCCGTCTTGGAATCGGCCACGCGCGGTGCGGCCTCCGCCTTGCCGGCGCCGACGTGTGGGGCGTCGGGCTCGCCCTCCCCGAATTCCAGCGCCTCGATCTTCTGGCCGCGCTTGGTCACTTTCGAGGTCGAGACGAGGATGTCTTCGATGTCCTTGGCCGACTGGCCGAAATGGCCCTGCAATTTGCGCACCCGCTCGTCGACACGCTGGACGTCTTCCATCAGCCTGATGACTTCGCCCTGGATCAGATGCGCCTGTTCGCGCATGCGGGCATCCTTGAGGATCGCCTGGATGACCTGGATCGACAGCATCAGCAGCGAAGGCGAGACGATGATGACCCGGGCGCGGTGCGCCTTCTGGACAACCGCTTCGAAATTCTCATGGATTTCGGCGAACACCGATTCCGACGGCACGAACATGAAGGCCGTGTCCTGCGTCTCGCCCTGGAGCAGGTATTTTTCCGAAATGTCGCGGACATGGACCTCGATGTCGCGGCGAAAGGCCTGGGCGGCGACCTTCTGCAGGTCGGCCCCGTCGGCGGCGCGGATGGCGTTCCAGGCTTCCAGCGGAAATTTGGCATCGATGGCAAGCGACGGCGCGCCGTTTGGCATTTTCACCAGGCAGTCCGGCCGGCTGCCGTTCGACAGCGTCGCCTGGAATTCATAGGCGCCATGCGGCAGGCCGTCGGCGACGATCGCCTCCATGCGTGACTGGCCGAAGGCGCCGCGCGTCTGCTTGTTGGAGAGGATCGCCTGCAACTGCACGACCTGGCCGGCAAGCGACTGGATGTTGCCTTGCGCGGTGTCGATGACCGCCAGCCGCTCCTGCAGCTTCGTCAGGCTCTCATGCGTTGATTTGGTCTGCTCGGTCATGGTCTGGCCGATGCGGCCGGTCATGGCGTCGAGCCGCTGGCCGATCGATTGCGTCAATTCGGCCTGCCGGGCGCCGAACACTTCGGCAATAGCCCCCATGCGGCCCTGCATTTCCGCCTGCGCCTGCAAAATACCAGCCATGCGTGTCTCGGCGTCGCGGGCATGGTCGGCGGCTTCCGCGGCGGCGACCGCGCGCGCCTTGGCTGACCGCCACAGCGCAGCGACGAGCGCCACGAACAGACCGAGAAACAGCAAGACGCCGAAGGCCAGTGCGTGGCCGAGCGTGATTGTCGAGGCGCCGAGCCGTACGACAGGCTCCGAAAGGATGGTGCTCAGATCATTCATGTGGACAGCATAGCCGATTCGGCAGGCTGGCACAGATCAAAACGTGAACGAGGCTCAGGCCCACCGGTTGACGCCTTTCTTTTGAGGTCTTAGGTGAAACCCCATGCCGATCAAGCCGCTCATCATCCTTCCCGACCCCATCCTGCGCCAGGTTTCCAAGCCGGTGGAGCGCGTCGACGCGCCCTTGCGCAAACTGGCCGACGACATGCTGGCGACCATGTATGACGCACCCGGCATCGGGCTGGCGGCTATCCAGATCGGCGAACCGCTGCGCATGCTGGTGATCGACCTCGCCAAGGAAGACGAAACGCCGGCGCCGCACGTCTTCATCAACCCGGAGATTCTCGAAAGCGCTGACGCGCGGTCCGTCTACGAGGAAGGCTGCCTGTCGATCCCCGATTACTATGCCGAGGTCGAGCGCCCGGCCTCGGTGCGGGTCAAATATCTCGACCGCGACGGCACGCTGCAGGAGATGGAGGCCGAAGGGCTGATGGCGACCTGCCTGCAGCACGAGATCGACCATCTCAACGGCGTGCTGTTCATCGACCACATCTCGAAGCTGAAGCGCGACATGGTGGTGAAGAAGTTCAAGAAGCTCGCCAGGGACAAGGCGCCAGGCAAGCTGGCGGGATAGGGCACCCGAGCGCAGAATCCATTGAGCAGCGATCCTTGCCATGATATCATTGATATCAACGTTGGAGAATTGCATGGGCGATATGCTGATCAGGGACGTTCCCGAGCCGTTGAAACGCGAAATCGAACTGGCCGCACGAAGCGGCGGCCAGAGCCTATCGGGAAAGGCAATCGATCTGTTACGGAAAGGCATGGTCGCCGAAAAGGAGGCCAAGCCAGAGCCCGGTCTGTCGGCATGGGACAATATACGCTCCGCGTTCGCGACGGAGAATGCGATCGACGACGAATTCGCCGAGATCATGGACGAGATCGAAGCGGACAGAAAACGCGACTTTGGGCGCCCGGCCGAGGATTTCGAGTGATCGTCCTCGACACCAGCGTCATTTCCGAAACGAGCAGGACGGCACCCGATGCGAACCTGGTCGAATGGTTTCGCAAACAGGAGTTGCTTGACTTGTACCTGTGCGGCCCTGTCGTCATGGAACAATCCTTCGGTGCCGAACGATTTCTGAACAAGACCGGCTCCGATCGCCATGTCCGTGCTCTCGATCACCTGATCTCGAAGCAGTTCTCCGGTCGCGTCGTGGAATTTGCTGGTTCTATCCCTCGCCTTGCCGGCAAGCTCCGAGCGACGCGGGAACGGCTCGGGCGCCCAATCAGCCTTGCTGATGCCATGATCGCCGCGATCTGTCTCGCGCATGACGCCACGTTGGCAACCCGCAATGTTCGCGACTTCGACGGGCTTGACCTTAAGCTCGTAAACCCGTTTGAAACGAGTGCCTGAGCCGGGTCACGGCAAGGCAGGAACAAGGCCGCAAAAGAAAATGCCCCTTCGCGTCATCTTCATGGGCACGCCGGAGTTTTCGGTGCCGACGCTGCGTGCCATCGCCGAAGCCGGACATGAGATAGCAGCTGTTTATACGCAGCCGCCGCGCGCCGCAGGCCGGCGCGGGCTGGAGTTGACGCCGTCCCCCGTGCAGCGCGAGGCCGAGCGGCTGGGTATCGAGGTACGCACGCCGACATCGTTGAAGGGCGAGGCCGAACAGGCCGCTTTTGCCGCCCTTGGCGCCGATATCGCCGTGGTCGTCGCCTATGGCTTGCTCCTGCCCAAGGCGGTTCTGGAGGCACCCCGGCTTGGCTGCGTCAACGGCCACGCTTCGCTTTTGCCGCGCTGGCGCGGCGCGGCACCCATCCAGCGCGCCATCATGGCCGGCGACACCGAGACCGGCATGATGGTGATGCGCATGGAGGAGGGCCTCGACACCGGTCCGGTGGGATTGGTTGAAAAATGCGCCATCGACCCCGATATGACAGCCGGCGATCTGCATGATCGGTTGATGAGTGTTGGCGCTGCCCTGATGGCGGAAGCGCTGGCACGGCTGGAACAGAACGTCCTGACGTTTACCGCGCAAGCGGCCGAAGGGGTGACTTACGCCAGGAAAATCGATAAATCCGAGACGCGCGTGGAGTGGACACGGCCCGCGGCCGAGATCCACAACCACATTCGTGGCCTGTCGCCCTTTCCTGGCGCCTGGTCCGAGATTGACATTGGCGGCCGCGTGGAACGGCTGAAACTGCTTCGCTCGACGCTGTCCGAAGGCCTGTCGCTTTCGGAAGATTTGGGCGAGTCGGGAGGAATTCTCGATGACCGGCTGACGGTCGCCTGCGGAAAAGGCGCGATCAGGGTGGTCGAAGTTCAACGTGCGGGCGGAAGGCCCGCTGCCGCGTCGGAGTTCCTGCGCGGAGCCAAGATCGAAAAAGGACTGAAATTCTCATGAGCATGATGTCGATACGCGCGGCGACGCCGCGGGACCGCGAGGCCATTCGCCTCGTCGAGGAACACGCATTCGGCCAGCAGACTGAGGCCGGACTGGTCGACGCGTTGGTGACCGGCGGTGACGCCGTCGTCGAACTGGTTGCGGAAGAGGACGGCCAGGCCGTTGGCCACATCCTGTTTTCGCGGCTGTTCGTGCAGAACGGCGGCAACAGTTTTGCCGCCGTGGCGCTTGCCCCGCTGGCGGTGGAGCCGTCTTTTCACGGCTCCGGCATCGGCGGCGCGCTGATCCGCGAGGGCCATATCCGGCTCAGGGATGCCGGCGAGACGCTGGCTGTCGTGCTGGGCGATCCGGCCTATTACGGCCGTTTCGGCTATAGCCACGCCCGGGCTGAAAAGTTCGAAAGCGAATACCAAGGCGAAGCGCTGCAGGCGCTGGCCTGGGGCGACGCACCCGAAGCCGGCAGACTGGTCTACGCCTCCGCCTTTACCGCTCTCGCCGCCTAGGCGAGGGCGTATAACCGACCGGCATGCCGCGTTTTCGCCTCGATATCGAATATGACGGCAGCCTCTTTGCCGGCTGGCAGCACCAGGCCGATCAGCCTTCGGTGCAGCAGGCGATCGAGCAGGCGATCGAGAAATTCTGCGGCGAGGCGGTCCGGCTGCGCGCCGCCGGCCGCACGGATGCCGGCGTGCACGCGACCGCGCAGGTGGCGCATGTCGACCTTGCCAAGGCGTGGCCCGACGACAAGGTGCGCGATGCCATCAATGCACACCTGCAGGTGGCCGGCGCGCGTATCGTCATCCTGAAGGCCACGATCGTCACCGACGATTTCGATGCCCGTTTCTCGGCCATCGGCCGGCACTATCTCTACCGCATCCTCAACCGGCGGGCGCCCTCGGCGCTGGAGAAGGGTAAGGTGTGGTGGGTGCCAAAGCGGCTCGATGCCGCCGCCATGCACGAGGCGGCGAAGCTCCTGCTCGGCCGGCACGACTTCACCACCTTCCGCTCCACCCAGTGCCAGGCCAACAGCCCGGTCAGGACACTGGAGCGGCTCGATGTGAGCCGAACGGGCGACGTGATCGAGGTGAGAGCCTCCGCGCGATCCTTCCTGCACAACCAGGTGCGCTCCATGGTCGGCTCGCTCAAGCGGGTCGGGGACGGCGGCTGGACATCAGGCGACCTTGAGGCGGCGCTCGAGGCGCGAGACCGCGCCGCCTGCGGGCAGGTGGCGCCGCCCGATGGGCTTTTCCTGATAGGCGTCGATTATCCCGGATAGAACCCGGTTCTATCCCGGATAAGAGCCTTGCTCTATCCCGGATAGAGCCCGGAAAGGCTCTGGGCCCCGACATCGTCCGGCACGCTGATGCCAAGCAGCATCTGCAGCCCGAACAGCGCCAGCAGCGAAGCGATGAACATGCCGACGAAAACGGCGGTGCCGACCGCCGCGCCCCTGCCGATCGTGGCGGTGGTCATGCGCCAGGTCAGCACCATCGACAGGGAAAACAACAGCAGCGACACCAGGCTCGCGACCTGGCTTGTCGACGACAGGAAAAGCCTGATCAGCGCCGAAGGCAGCATCAGCCAGGCGGTAATGGCCGAAGCCCAGTTGCTGGCGACGACATAGTGGACGAAGCGCCCGCCAATGCCGGCGCGTGGTGCCACCAAGGCGAGCGCGACCAGCGGCAGCACCCAGGAGCCGATATCGACCGTCGCCAGCCGCACCAGCATGCTGAAGCGGCCGGCGAGGGCATCGGGATCGCTGATCTCGTTGGCGATGCCGACCCAGCCGACGATCAGCGCCGGTGCCGCGACGATGATGGCGAAGAACGAATTCCAGAAGCCGTCGGCTGACAGGTCGAGCAGGCGCAGCCCGTCGACCTTGCCGAGCATCAGCCGCCAGGCGCCGGTCAGCGAAGCTTGGGTTTCGTCCGCGGTAAGCATGCTCAGCCCTGTCCGAACCAGTCGTCGATGAAGCGCTGATAGATCCGCGTCAGCGTTTCCAGATCGGCGATGGCGACGCGCTCGTCGACCATGTGCATGGTCTTGCCGACCAGGCCGAATTCCACCACCGGGCAATAATCCATGATGAAGCGCGCATCCGATGTGCCGCCGGAGGTGGACAGCGCCGGCTTTTTGCCGACCACCGCCTTGACCGAGCCGCTCAGCGTCTCGACCAGCCTGTCGTCGCGGGTCAGGAAGACATGGCTCGGCCGGTCGCGCCAGACCAAGTCATAGTCGACCGGCGTCTTCTTGCCTGGCCGGTATTTCTTGCGCCCCGCCGCCTGATCGAGGCGGTTGTGGATTTCCGCCTGGACCGTCTCGGCCGTCCAGCTGTCGTTGAAGCGGATGTTGAAGGTGGCGGTCGCCTTGGCGGGAATGACGTTGGTGGCCGGGTTGCCGACATCGATGGAGGTCACCTCCAGGTTGGTCGGCTGGAAATCCTTGGTTCCCTTGTCGAAGACGGGATGCAGCAAGGCGTCCACCAGGCTCATCAGCCCGCGCACCGGATTGTCGGCAAGCTGCGGATAGGCGGCATGGCCCTGGCGGCCATTGACGGTGATGCTGCCGGACATCGAGCCGCGCCGGCCGATCTTGATCATGTCGCCGAGCGTGTCCGGATTGGTCGGCTCGCCAACAATCGAGGCGTCCCACTTTTCGCCTTTGGACGCGGCCCATTCGAGCAGCTTGACCGTGCCGTTGATGGCCGGACCTTCCTCGTCGCCGGTGATCAGCAGCGACACCGAACCCTTCGGGCCGCCATTTGCCTCGACATGGCGCGCCACAGCGGCGATGAAGCAGGCTATGCCGCCCTTCATGTCGACGGCGCCGCGGCCATACATCTCGCCATTGGCGATCTCGGCGGCGAAAGGCGGATGCGTCCAGGCGGCTTCGTCGCCGATGGGCACGACGTCGGTATGGCCCGCGAACATCAGATGCGGGCCGTTGCCGGAGCGCCGTGCATAGAGGTTCTCGATATCGGGCGTGCCGTCCTCGGAGAACACCGGCCGATCGACCAGAAAGCCGAGCGGTTTCAGCATAGCCTCCAGCGCGCTCAGGGCGCCGCCTTCGGCTGGCGTAACCGAGGCACAGCGGATGAGAGAGACGAGGTTTGCGGCGGGGTCAGTCGGCAGCGTCATGGCAAAAGCGATAGTCGAAAGCGAAAGGCCTGTCACTGCCAGACATAGGGCCAAGCCAATGGCCGACGATACCGCCGACATTATGGTTTTCATGTCGTATAGTTCTGGCCGACGCGGGGTAAGAGATGGCAAACAGCGAAAAGAGGATCGTCATTGCCGGCGCCGGCAGCATTGGCTGTTATGCCGGCGGCTGCCTGGCGCTCGCCGGGCGGCGGGTTGTCCTGCTCGCCAGGCCGCGCGTCGAGGCAGCGCTGCGGCAGGGCGGATTGCGCGTCAGCGACCTCGACGGCCGCGATCGCCTGATCAAGCCGGACGCGCTTGCGGTCACCACCGATCCTGCCGCCGCCTTGCCGGAGGCCGACGTGATCCTGGTCACCGTCAAGAGCGGCGCGACGCAGGATATGGCAGCACTCATCAAGACCCATGCCCGTCCGGATGCCGTGGTGGTGAGCCTGCAGAACGGCGTCGACAATGCCGACAGGCTGCGCGCGGCGCTTGGCCGGCAAACGGTGCTGGCCGGCATGGTGCCGTTCAATGTCGTGCAATCAGCCGATGGAGAGCTGCCGCTGCGCGTCCACCGCGCCAGCGACGGCAAGGTGATGGTCGAAGATGCCGGCCTTGCCGGCCTTCTCGACGTCGAAGGTCTCGCGGTCCAAGCGCACATGAAGGCCGTGCTGTGGGGCAAGCTTCTGATGAACCTGAACAATGCGCTGGTGGCGCTGTCAGGCCTTCCGCTGGCAACCGAACTCGCCGACAGGCGCTGGCGGCTGATCCTCGCCGACCAGATCGACGAGGCGCTGCGGGCCATGAAGGCCTCCGGCGTCGAGCCGGCGCGCATCGCCGGCCTGCGGCCGGCGCTGCTGCCGAAGGTGCTCAGGCTGCCCGACTGGCTGTTCAAATTGCTGGCGCGGCGCATGCTGGCGATCGACCCCGAGGCGCGCTCGTCGATGTGGGACGATCTGCGGCGCGGCCGGCCGACCGAGATCGGCGACCTGCAGGGTGCTGTTTTGCGGCTCGCTGAAAAAGCCGGCACGCCGGCGCCGACGGTCCGGCGGATCAGCGCCCTGGTGCGCGCGGCGGAAGCCGAGCGGCTCGGCTCGCCGGGCCTGCCGCCGGAGAAGGTTGTGGCGCCGCCGGCCGGCCGTCGATCAACGTGATCTTCTGCCAGATTTTGCGCGACAGGTTGGATGCCAGGTTCTCGACGTCGTTGACGCCGTCGATGACGACGGCGTCATTCACGGACTGGGCGAACAGCGCCGCGATCTTGCCGGTGATCGACAGCATTTCGGAGCAATAGTCGAGATAGCGCGCGAGATCCGCGGCATTGGTGATGCGGGCCGGCGAATGCGAGGTCGGTTTGAAACTGGCCGACAGCGCCGCCGGATCCTTGGTGAGCTGATGCATGTCGATGACGTGGATCAGCGAACGCAGGCCGTGCAACTGGCGAAACACCTGCTTGCGCTTGATGCGCTCCTCGGTGCGGATCAGGGCGAGGAAGCCGAGCACGGCGAGGATGATCATGTTGATCGTGGCTTCGATGCCTTGCACCGACTGCACCGCGTCGTCAGCCTGGGAGATGTGAATGAGGGGCAGGATGGTGCCGACGAAGATGAAGATCAGCCCACCGGCGATCACGGCGGCGACAATGATGCCACGCAGCCACCAGATCGGCGCTTCCAGGGCCTTGGCGGCCTTGGCCAGATCGCGCGACAACGACACCAGTTCGGCGGCGACGCCGCGCAACCCGGCGTCCGGGAAACGGTCAGCCACGCGGCCTTCAAGCCGCTCGGCGGTTTCGATGATCAGTTTCGGATCAAGCGTGCGGTAGCGCATGGCGAGATATCCGATCGGTCCCCCCTTAGAGCGTGATGCCGAAAAGTGTGAAGTGGTTTTCGGACGACATCATGCTCTATTTCTTTGATTCAGCCGGCTCGTTGGTGCGCCGGCCGTAGCGGTTGGGCCCAGGCTGCCCTGGAAACAGGCACAACACAAGGAAGGCGACGATCGAGACGACCGGCACGAACAGGATCAGCGCGGCGATGCCCGGCTTGTCGAGGTCGTGCAGCCGCTTCACCGCCAGCGCGATGTTCGACCACAGCGAGGCGATGAAGGCGATGAAGAAGATGAACGACCACATGTTGCTCTCGGCCGAGCCCTCCGGCACCAGCGTGAAGCGGTACAGCGGGAACGCCTGGATGATGGCGACGAGCAATCCGCCGAGAAAATAGGCCGCGCGGCTGACGCGGCCCGAGGTCTTGAAGAAAAGCCAGTTGAGATCCGATCTTTCAGGCAAACGGGTCCGATCCATATTGATTGGCACCCCTGGTGCCTTCGAGGATGCCGAGTTCGACCAGCAGCCAGATGCGGCCGATGACGGGGACGAAGCCGATCAGTGTCCACCAGCCCGACTTGTTGCGGTCGTGCCAGCGTTTGGCATAGAGGGCAATCGCGAAATAGATCGATGCCAGCGCGAAGAGGATGCCGATGATGCCGATCTGGGCACCGCTGGCCGTGGTGAAACGCGTGCCGAGGATCGCGTCGAGAATGAAAGCAATAACGCCGATAACGATGAATATGCCGATGCCAGCCCAGAACTTGCCCCGGTTGATGCGACCGTCAAAGCTTGTGAGCAGATATTTCCAGTCCATGTCACCCCTCCATGTTGAACCCAGCGCGACCGATCGTCGCGCCGGCGGAAGGTGCACCTGCCCGGCTGAAAGATCAATCGCGCAGCAATTCGTTGATCGAGGTCTTGGACCGGGTCCTGGCGTCGACCCGCTTGACGATGACGGCGCAATAGAGGCCTGGGCCCGGTTCGTTGTTTGGAAACGCCTTGCCCGGCATCGATCCGGCGACGACGACGGAATTCGGCGGCACCTCGCCGTAGAAGACCTCGCCGGTGGCGCGGTCGATGATCTTGGTCGATTGGCCGATGAAGACACCCATGCCGAGCACCGAGCCTTCGCGCACGATGCAGCCCTCGACCACTTCGGAACGCGCGCCGATGAAGCAATTGTCCTCGATGATGGTGGGGCCGGCCTGCATCGGCTCCAGCACGCCGCCGATGCCGACGCCGCCCGAAAGGTGGACATTCTTCCCTATCTGGGCACAGGAGCCGACCGAAGCCCAGGTATCGACCATGGTGCCGCTATCGACATAGGCGCCGACATTGACGAAGGACGGCATCAAGACGGCGCCGGGCGCGACATAGGCCGAACGGCGCACGATCGATGACGGCACGGCGCGGAAGCCCGCCTTCTCGAAATCGACGGCGCTCCAGCCGTCGAACTTGGACGCCACCTTGTCCCACCACACGGCCTCGCCGGGGCCGCCCTTGATGATCTCCATCGGATTGAGCCGGAAGGAGAGCAGCACGGCCTTCTTCAGCCACTGGTTGACGTGCCATTTGCCGTCGGCCTGCCGCTCGGCGACGCGGGCGGTGCCGCGGTCGAGCAGGTCGAGTGCCGACTGGATGGCGTCGCGCACCTCGCCGCGGGTCGCGGTCGAAATGGCGTCGCGTTCCTCGAAGGCCCTGTCGATGGTCTTTTCGAGGCTCGTCAGATCGGGCTTCGACATGAATTTGCTCCATTACCAAGCTGTTAAGGGGCTGCGCCTTAACCTGTTTAAAAGTCGCGCGGACCCTATGTTAAGGCTCAATGGGGGTCAATCGCGGCTGCGTCACGGGACGACGCAAGTAAAGGAATGGACGGGTGGATTCGATGACTCCCATGGAAAAGGCGGGATGGACGCCGCTGCCGCATTCGGACGAGGATCTGGAGCGGTCGAAAAGCGTGCCGGACACGCCGCAGACGCGGGCCGAAACCTACCGCCTGGCCTGGAACGATCCCGACTTCATGACGCGGCGCGAATTGCGCGCGGTCAGGCTGCAACTGGAACTGCTGAAGCCGGAAATGATCCTGGCCGAGCGCGGCATCCGTTCGACGGTGATCCTGTTCGGCGGCGCGCGCCTGCCCGAACCGGGCGGCGAGGCCTGGGCCGCCAAAAACGAGACGCAGAAGAAGAACCTCGAGGAAAACAGCAAATATTACGAAGAGGCGCGCAAATTCGCCCGCCTCTGCTCGCAGCAGTCGGCCACGTCATATTATCGCGAATATGTCGTGGTGACCGGCGGCGGGCCCGGCGTGATGGAGGCGGGAAACCGCGGCGCCGCCGATGTCGGCGCGCCGTCGATCGGGCTCAACATCGTGCTGCCGCACGAGCAGGCACCGAACCCCTATGTTACGCCGGAACTCTGCTTCAACTTCCACTATTTTGCCATCCGCAAGATGCACTTCGTCATGCGCGCCAAGGCCGTGGCGGTGTTTCCCGGCGGCTTCGGCACGATGGACGAGTTCTTCGAGACGCTGACGCTGATCCAGACCGGGCGCATGGAGCGCGTGCCGGTGATCCTGTTCGGCAAATCCTTCTGGAGGCGGGCGATCGACCTCGACTTCCTCGCCGAGCAAGGCACCATCAGCCCGGGCGACCAGGACATCATCGATTTCGTCGACACAGCCGACGAAGCCTGGAGCATCATCAGCCGCTTCTACAAGCTAGGGGAATAGGGATTGCGGGAACGGGGAAATGAGGAACTGGGGAAATGAAGAGGAACTGGGGAAATGAAGAATTGACGAAATGAGGGGCATGGCTTGCGTCCCGACCAATTCCTCAATTCCTCAATTCCTCACTCCCTCACGACTATGGTCGTGAGGAACGTGGCGAGATCGTCGGTGACGAAATCGACGTCATCCTCGTTGGCCGGGTCGCGTTCCCAGATTTCCGAGAAGGTCGGCTCGAAATTGCGCGGCACCACGAGAACCGTGGTCATGCCCAGCGACTTCGGCACGGAAAGGTTGCGGGCGAGATCCTCGAACATCACCGCATTGTGGCCGGTGACGGCGTGCAGTTCCGCGAACTTCTCGTAGGTCTGGCGCGCCGGCTTGGGGTTGAGGCCGGCGGCGACGATATCGAAGATGTCATCGAAATGCTCGAGGATGCCGAGCTGGCGCGCGGTGCGCTCGGCGTGTCTGCGGTCGCCATTGGTGAAGATGAACTTGCGGCCGGGAAGCTGGCGGATGGCGGTGCCGAGAACGGGATCGGGCACCAGCCACGAATAATCGATGTCGTGGACCTTCTCGAGGAAGTCGTCGGGATCGATGCCGTGGCGCGTCATCAGTCCGTTCAGCGTCGTGCCGTATTCGCGATACAGCTCCTTTTGCAGCTTGCGCGCCTCCTCGCGCGGCAGCGCCAGCAGTTCCCCGACATAGGCGGTCATCTTGACGTCGATCTGCGCGAACAGATTCGAGTGGTGCGGATAGAGCGTGTTGTCGAGGTCGAATACCCAGTCGGTGACATGGGCGAAGCGGGCGGGATCGGGAAGCGTGGTCATGCGCTCCTTATGGCATGAAACAGGGATTCTGAAAGGGACTTTATCCACAACTTCTGCGCGTTGAAGTTGCAGAAATAGCCTCACGATTCAAATTTTATGCATCCCGGAAAGATAGCCTTCAGGGCTTGCTGGCACAGAGACAGTCCTGTGGGGAGCCTGCGATGAACAGCATTATTCTCAAAGCCGCCGCCATCGCCTTTGCCTCCGTCGCGGCCTCTCTCCTGCTGACGTTGATCATCGTGCCAGCCATGGGGTTCCCGGTCACCCGCACGATCTGGCTGACATCGACGCTCTGTCCGCTGGTCCTTGCCTGGACGGCATGCGCCGGCACGTTCTGGCAGAGCGACAGGCTGAAGAACGCCCATCGCGAACTTGCCCGTGCCCATGCCCAGCTCGCCGCAGCGCACCGCCGCCTGGCGGAAAAGGCGAGCCGCGACGACATGACCGGCATGCTCAATCGGGAAAGCTTCTTTGCCGCGCTGGATGGCTCCCGGCGCAAGTCCGACCGCGGCGCGCTGCTGATCATCGACGCCGATCATTTCAAGACGATCAATGACAATTTCGGCCACCTGACCGGCGACGACGCGCTGCTGTTGATCGCCAGCGCCATCGAGCGCGGCGTGCGCAGCGGCGA
This sequence comes from Mesorhizobium sp. Cs1321R2N1, assembly GCF_037179725.1. Lineage (NCBI taxonomy): Bacteria > Pseudomonadati > Pseudomonadota > Alphaproteobacteria > Hyphomicrobiales > Phyllobacteriaceae > Mesorhizobium > Mesorhizobium sp. Cs1321R2N1. The sequence continues at coordinate 17,553 of NZ_JAPYKP010000117.1, forward strand.
CGTGCTCGGCCGCATCGGCGGCGAGGAGTTCGGCGCGTTTCTGACCGGAGCCACGGAACAGGAGGCCAAGCGCGTTGCCGAGCGGATCCGCCGTGAGGTCGAGTTGATCCGCTTCCGGCCTATCGATGAACGGACCATCCCGCTGACGGTCAGCATAGGCGGCACCGTCTGCGGCGAGGATGTCAACGTATCGGAACTGATGCGCGCCGCGGACCGGCGTCTCTATCAGGCCAAGCATGCGGGCCGCAACCTGACGATCTTGGGCACGGATATCTCGGCCGCCGCGTGACTGATCACGATGACTGCGGCCGTCGCAACGAGGCAGGCGGCCGGCAACCTCAATGGTGGGCGCCAGGGTGAGGAACGAACCTTTGCTCGGAGGTCGCGCGATCTTGCCTCGATCAGGCAGACGCCAACTGTTTGCCGACGAAGCATGGTGCAAGCGCCTGACGGGCGACGCCGGCGCCAATGATGGCGACCGGCAATGCCTCGGTGGCGACGGCAGCCATCATTACAGCCCGTAGACGGCGATGCGCACCAGCACAGCGGCGGCGGCCAGCGACACCAGCAGGATGCCGACGCCGATGGGCGAGCCCCAGCCATACCACTCCATCGCCAGCTTGGCGTATTTGAACTCTTCCTCATGCGAGAGAGGCGTATGCTGTTGGATCGGACTCATTTTCCACTCCTCGTTGGCGGCCGACCCTTGCCTATCGCAAGCCGCGGCCGCATATTGCTATAATAGTCTAAATGTTAGACAGATTGATAGTTAGATGATCGAAACAAAATCGTCAAGCGGAGATCGCACCGAACTAGCCGCCGCGATCGGACTTGCCATCATGCAGTGGCAGGACGCGACGCAGGCCTATGACGAGGCGGTGGGGGCGAGACTCGGCCTCAACATGGCTGAGCGCCATTGCATTGGTTTGCTCCATGGCGGCCCGCAATCGGCCGGTGCGATCGCGGCCGCGACCGGGCTGACGCCGGCCGCGGTGACGGCGCTGATCGATCGGCTGGAGGCGCGCGGCCTGTTGACGCGCAAGCGCAACCTCGAGGACAGGCGCAAGGTGGTCATCGAGGCAACGGAGGCAACACGGGAGCTGTCGGCGCGATATTACGGCGCCATCGCGCGGGAAGGCGAGAAGGTCATTGCCACGTTCAGCGACGCCGAGCTTGCCACCATTCGGCGCTTCATCACCGCCGCGCTCGACCTGCAACGCGACCAGCTCGAGAGGTTGAAGGCCGAGGCGCCACAAGCGCGCCGATTTGAATCGTCAATCGCCTAGAGCGGGATGAAATTTATAAGAGTCGTGGGATTCCCAAATCATCGCCGTTCTGATTCAACATGCATGCTGGGAGGAGGCCAGCATGGATGGCAGGGTATTCGATGGATCTTCGCGAGCGGGTTG
>NZ_JAPYKP010000118.1:0-18956 GCF_037179725.1 Mesorhizobium sp. Cs1321R2N1
GCGGTGCTGGCACGCCAACTGGCGACCGCGGCGGTATCCCTGGACGAGCTGCGCCAGCACATGGCCGCTTTCGAGGGCTGCAATCTCAAGGCCACCGCCAAGAACCTGGTATTCGCCGACGGCAACCCGCAAGCCGCTGTCATGCTGGTCGGTGAAGCCCCCGGCCGCGACGAGGACATTGAAGGATTGCCCTTCGTCGGCCGCTCGGGCCGCCTGCTCGACCGCATGCTGGCCGCGATTGGCCTCGACCGAGGCTCGGTCTACATCGCCAATGTCATTCCCTGGCGGCCGCCTGGCAACCGCACGCCGACGCCGCACGAGACAGAGATCTGCCGGCCGTTCATCGAGCGTCAGATCGAGCTGGTCAATCCCAAGGTGCTGATCAATCTCGGCGGTCCGTCGGCCAAGACCTTGCTCAACACCTCGGAAGGAATCCTGCGGCTGCGCGGCAACTGGCGCGTCCACACCACGGCGTCCGGCGTTGCTATTCCGGCCATGCCGACATTGCACCCGGCCTATCTCTTGCGGACGCCCGCACACAAGAAGCTCGCATGGCGGGATTTTCTGGAGGTGAAGGCGAAGCTGCGGGCGCTCTCCTAGCGATGACCTCGCAGGTAATTGAAATGCTTTGGCCCGCGGCTTAACCATTCTCCCATGATAACGCCTCAAACCTCCGCCGGCGGTCTCATACGCGAATGGCGCACGCGCCGCCGCATGAGCCAGCTCGACCTCGCCATGGAAGCCGAAATTTCGCAACGGCATCTCTCTTTCGTCGAAAGCGGTCGCGCCGCACCTTCGCGCGACATGGTGCTGCATCTGGCCGAGCAGCTTGCGATCCCACTGCGGCAACGCAATCAATTGCTGCTGGCCGCGGGCTTCGCGCCGAGCTTCAGCGAACGGCCGCTCACCGATAGGACGCTGGCACCCGCGATGGCGGCTGTCGAGATGGTGCTCAAGGGGCATGAGCCGTTTCCGGCATTGGCGGTGGACCGGCATTGGAACCTGGTTAAGGCCAACGCGGCAATCGGGCCATTCCTGGCCGATGTTTCCGAGCCCTCATTGCTCCAGCCACCCGTCAATGTGCTGCGGCTCAGCCTGCACCCGGGTGGTGTCGCGCCGCGTATCGTGAATCTCCAGGAATGGCGCATCCACCTGCTCGAACGGCTGAAGCATCAGAACGATGCCGCCGGCGACCCGGAGCTGATCGCATTGGAGCAAGAGCTTCGCGGCTACCCCTCCGGCCTGAAGGGCAGCCGGCCGGCGCCGGTCGAGCCGAATGCCATCGTGCACCCGCTCAGGCTTGCCCATGGCGACACGGTGCTTTCCTTCATCAGCACCATTACCGTGTTCGGTACACCGCTGGATGTCACGCTATCGGAACTGGCGATCGAGTCGTTCTTCCCGGCCGACGAACAGACAAGAGCGGTGCTGGTGCGGTTGGCGAAAGAGCGGACGGAACGGTCGTGATCACCCCTGCGGCAGGGCCGCCTTGCGGGTGCGGGTGCGCTCCAGACCCAGTTGCCGTTCACGCCAGATGATGAAGATGCCGGCGGCCACCACGATCACACCACCCACCAGCGTGCCGGACGAGGTCACGTCGCCGAAAACGAAATAGCCGACTACGACGCCAAGGATCATCGAGGTGTATTCGAAAGGCGCCACGACCGAGGCTTCGGCATGGCGATAGGCCGCGGTCATCAGAATCTGGCCGAGGCCGCCGCAAAAGCCGGCCATGATGAGCAGTGCTGCTTGCGCCGGCGTCAGCGATTGCCAGCCGAAGGGCAGCGTCAGCAGCGAGAGCGCGCTCGCCGTTGACGAGAACCACAGCACGATGGTGGCCGTCTTCTCTGTCTGGACGAGATTGCGCACGAGCAACATGGCGACAGCCGAGATTGCCGCGGCCGCCAGCGCGGCCATGACGCCCAGGACCTCCTGGTCGTCGAGCCCTTGATCCGAATTGAGCAGCGTCAGTTCCGGCCAGGAAATGATGAGCACGCCGATGAGGCCGATCGCGACGGCGCTCCAGCGATAAACACGGATCGTCTCGCCAAGGAACACCGAGGAGAACACCACGACCAGCAGCGGCTGTGCATAGTTCAGGGTGATCGCCTCCGGCAAGGGCAACCTGGTGAGCGCGAAAAAGCCGAGCCCCATGGCACCGACGCCGACGACGCCACGCGCGACGTGGTTGAAGGGACGTTTCGTGACGAACGCCGTGGCCAGATGTCCTTTCAATGCCAGGAAGGCAACGATCGGAAAGATGGCGAAGAAGGAACGGAAGAAGACGATCTGCCCGGCAGGCACGTCGCCCGCCGCCTTGATACAGGTTTGCATGCTGACAAAAACCGCCACGGAGACGATCTTCAGCACGATGCCCCTGAGCGTATCGTGGCCGCCGGTGGTTTCTGGTTGCGCCTCCGCCCCTGATGTCACTTTGGCAATGCGTCTCTGCCCGCCGCCGAGGGCACGTTGCGGGTTTCGAAACGGCAGAACGGGAAATTGTCGGCGCGCCGAACGAAAGCGCCCATTTTCGGTGTAACGGCGGTCATGACTGCCCTCGCGATGATGAAAGGAAGGCCTGAATTAGGCTCTGCCGCAGTTTTGTCGAGGGTGTGTTTCGTGTAAAGAGCGCGGACTTTGAATTTTTTGGACCAGCAAAAATATGTCCGGTCCCCGGAAAAGACAGGAAAAGCCAGGGAATGCGCACCGACACAGGCCAGGTCTTCAAACTCGAGGACTATCGCCCCAGCGACTACCTCATTCCGGAAACAAACCTTGACTTCCGTCTTTCGCCAAAGGCCACCGTCGTCACCGCGATACTGACCGTAGAGCGCCGCGAGGGCATATCCACGTCGGCTCCGCTGGTGCTTGACGGCGATGGGTTGACGCTCAAGCGCGTCGAGATCGACGGGAAGACGGTGAGATCGGCCGATCTGCTGGCGAGCCCGGACCAACTGACCCTGCTCAAACCGCCGGCGGCACGTCGTTTCCAACTGCGGATCGAAACCGAACTGGCGCCGGCCAGCAATGAGGCTCTTATGGGCCTTTACCGTTCGAACAACGTTTACTGCACGCAGTGCGAGGCGGAGGGCTTTCGCCGCATCACCTACTTCCTGGATCGCCCCGATATCCTGTCCGTCTACACGGTGCGAATCGAGGCGCGACGCGACGAGGCGCCGCTGCTCCTGTCCAACGGCAATCCGGTCGAGAACGGCGATCTCGCCGATGGCTGGCACTACGCCAACTGGCACGACCCCTTTCCCAAGCCGTCCTACCTGTTCGCGCTGGTGGCCGGGAACCTTGGCCAGGTCGCCGACAGTTTCGTGACCATGTCCGGGCGCAAGGTCGAGCTCGGCATCTATGTCGAGCCCGGCAAGGAGGCGCTCGCCGGCTACGCGATGGACGCGCTGAAGCGGTCCATGCAATGGGACGAGGAGGCGTTTGGCCGCGAGTACGACCTCGACGTCTTCAACATCGTCGCCGTGTCGGACTTCAACATGGGCGCGATGGAGAACAAGGGCCTCAACATCTTCAACGACAAATACGTGCTGGCCGACCAGGAGACGGCGACGGATGCCGATTTCGCCAATATAGAGGCGATCATCGCGCATGAGTATTTCCACAATTGGACAGGCAACAGAATCACTTGCCGCGACTGGTTCCAGCTTTGCCTGAAGGAAGGCCTGACGGTCTTCCGCGATCATGAATTCTCCGCCGACCAGCGCTCGCGCGCGGTCAAGCGCATCGCCGAAGTGCGCACGCTGCGTGCCCACCAGTTTCCCGAGGACCAGGGACCGCTGGCGCACCCGGTGCGGCCGCGCCGCTACCGCGAGATCAACAATTTCTATACGGCGACGGTCTACGAAAAAGGCTCCGAAGTGGTGCGCATGATCCGCACCATTCTCGGGGCCGAGGTCTTTCGCGCCGGCATGGACCTCTATTTCGAACGTCACGACGGTGAAGCCGCGACCATCGAGGATTTCATCAAGGTGTTCGAGGAGGCGTCCGGCCGCGATCTTTCGCAATTCGCGCTCTGGTATCACCAGGCCGGTACACCCAACCTGACAGTGAGTTCGACGCACAATCCGGCCGCACAGGAATTCACGCTCGAGATCGAGCAGTCGGTGCCGCCGACACCGTCGGAAAGCCGCAAGCGGCTGATGCATATCCCGCTCGCCTTCGGCCTGATCGGCGCCGGCGGCAAGCCGGTGGAGTATGACCGCGTCGAGGGCGCCAGCGTCGAGGACGGCGTCATCCATATCCGCAAGCGCCGCCACATGGTGCGTTTTTCCGGCGTTGCCGAACGACCGGCGGTGTCACTCAACCGCGGCTTTTCGGCGCCGGTGACGCTGTCGGTCGAGCAGAAGGCGGCCGACCAGTTCTTCCTCGCCCGCCATGACAGCGACGCCTTCTCGCGCTGGCAGGCGTTCAACACGCTGCTCACCGATGCGCTGATCACTGCCTTCCGCCAGATCCTCGGCGGCAAACAGCCGGACTTCGCCCCACGGCTGACCGACCTTGCCGGCGTCATCGCCAGCGACGAGACACTCGAGCCGGCCTATCGGGCCCTTGCCCTGGCGCTGCCTGGCGACGCCGACATCGCGCGTGACATCGGCAAGAACATCGATCCCGATGCCATCCATACCGCCCGCCACGCGCTTGCGCTGGCGATCGGAACGGCCAATGGCGAGGCATTTTCCGGCCTCTACGACAGCCTTGCCGACAAGAGCGCCTTCAGCCCAGACGCGGCGAGCGCGGGACGACGCGCCTTGCGCAACATTCTGCTGGATTATCTCTCGCTGCTGCCTGGCGGGGCGGCATTGGCGGCCGGGCATTTCCAGTGCGCGACCAACATGACCGACCGCGCGGCCGCATTGGCCGTTCTCGCGCATCGTCACTACGGATCGCCAGAGGCGAAAAAGGCGTTGGCGGCTTTCGAAAAGACATATGCATCCGACCCGCTGGTCATGGACAAATGGTTCCAGATCCAGGCCAGCGTGCCGGGGCCGCAGGCTGTCGACACGGTTCGGTCCCTGACCGCTCATCCGGGGTTTTCGATGGGCAACCCGAACCGGGTGCGCTCGCTGATCGGCACATTCTCAAGCGCCAACCAGACCGGCTTCCATCGCCCCGACGGCGAAGGTTACCGTTTTTTAGCGCAGACGGTGCTCGAGGTCGAAAAGCGCAACCCGCAAGTGGCGGCTAGGCTGGCGACGGCGCTCAGGTCCTGGCGTTCGCTCGAACCGGGCCGGCAAGCCAGGGCCAGGGAAGCACTGGTTTCGATCGCCAATACCGAAAACCTGTCGGCGGACCTGCGCGACATTGTCGAGCGCACGCTGGCATAGGCGCCCCTGCCACGTCCCGTGCGGGAGAAGGCCAAGCCGCCTCACCTCCAAAGTCCGTTATTTTAGTCGATTTTTAATCTTTTTTCGCCGGAGCACTGGACAAGGCGAATCACCTTTGATTCTTTAATGGCGATTCGGAAGTGCGGTGTTGCCGGATCACCAGCACATAGAAATGCGGCATACTGGAAATCGGGGAGTGCCATTTATGGCGAAGGCGGACGCGTGGGGCGCGCCCGGAGGGATGGCTTTTGCGCGTCGCGAGACGCGCAGCGACGGCCTTGCCGGGAATACGCGGCTCATCGCCGAACCAGCCTACAAGCGTCTTCTGGCGGCTGAACCGCTTTTGCGCCGGTCGATACCAGCCCTCATCGTCATCTTCCTCCTCGTCATCGCGGCGCTGCGCGTGCTCTCGCTCATGAACGAGCGCGACGACATCGAGCGCGATGCCAAGGCGATCCTGACGCTGGGCGCCGCGCAGCTCGCCAGCTCGCTCGCCACGACATCGGACACGCTGCCGGGCGCCACCCAGGACCTGCTGGAGACCACCAGCCGCCAAGGCGCGATGGGCCGCAGCCATGTGCTCGTCATCACCGACAGTGCCTTCAGGATCACCGCGGTGACACCACGTTCCGTGCCCTGGCAAGGCCATTCGCTCGACGGCCTCGTCCAGGGCGGCCAACCCCTGTTCATGTTCGGCGATCGCGCCGGTGTCATGGAGGTCAACATCGGCGGTGAGGACTGGTACGCGGCGGTCAGCCTGTCCAAGGACAGGAAGGGAGCCGCCGCGGCTCTGGTGCCGCAGGAAGCGGTCTTCGACACGTGGCGCAAGACCGTCTCGCTCAACGTCACCCTGTTCGTGCTGACGGCCGGAGTGCTGATCATCATCCTCTATGCCTATTTCGGACAGGCGGCGCGCGCGCAGGCTGCCGACCGCATCTATCTCGAAGCGCATCAGCGTATCGACATGGCGCTGGTTCGCGGCCGCTGCGGCCTGTGGGACTGGGACATGGTGCGCGGCAAGATGTACTGGTCACGCTCGATGTATGACATGCTCGGCTACGAACCCTGCGAGACGATGCTATCGTTCGGTGAGGTCGACGAGATCATTCATCCCGAGGACGGCGACCTGTTCGAGCTCGCCAACAGGATCGTCGCACGCGAGATCGATCACATCGACCAGGTGTTCCGGATGCGGCATGCCGATGGCCAGTGGGTGTGGATGCGCGCCCGGGCCCAAGTCATGGATCCGGAAGCGCCGGAGATCCAGCTGATCGGCATCGCGGTCGACGTCACCGAGCAACGGCATCTGGCGCTGCGCTCCGAAGCGGCCGATCTTCGCCTCAGGACCGCGATCGAGAACATCAATGAATCCTTCGTGTTGTGGGATTCGGCTCAGCACCTGATCATGTGCAATTCCAAATACCAGCAGGACAACGGGCTCTCGGATCGCGACGTGATGCCAGGTGTGACGCGCGCGTCGCTGGAAGAGCGGATGCTGGCCTTTGCTTCGGAGCGCCGGCTTGCCAACACCAATGGTCCGCAGGGCGGCGCCACGTTCGAGCGGCAGCTGTCCGACGGCCGCTGGCTGCAGGTCAACGAACTCAGGACCAGGGACGGCGGCATCGTCTCGGTCGGGTCCGACATCACCCAGATCAAGCTGCATCAGGAAAAGCTGGTCGACAGCGAGCGCCGGCTGATGGCGACGATCCATGATCTCAGCCTCGCACGGCGGGCCGAAGAGGAACGGTCGCGCGAACTGGTCGACCTTAACCGCAAATACATGAAGGAAACCGAGCGCGCCGAAGCGGCGAACCGGGCCAAATCCGAATTCCTGGCCAACATGTCGCATGAACTGCGCACGCCGCTCAACGCCATCATTGGCTTCTCCGAACTGATGGAACAAAGGCTGTTCGGCCCGCTGGGGTCGGAGCGCTACGAGGAGTACGCCACCGACATCAACAGCAGCGGCAAATATCTGCTCGGCGTCATCAACGACATTCTCGATATGTCCAAGATCGAGGCCGGCCAGTTCTCGCTGGACCAGGAACAGATCGACCTCGGTCCGCTGATCAGCGAAACCGTGCGTGTCGTGTCGCTGCAGGCGGCGCAGAAGGCGATCACCGTGGAAACGCGTATCGCCGACGCACTGACGCTGTTCGCCGATCGCCGGGCGATCAAGCAGATCGTCATCAACCTCCTGTCCAACGCGGTGAAATTCACCGGCCAAGGCGGCCACATATCGGTCAGGGCCCGCAACACCTCGGGCGCGCTGGTGCTGACGATCGAGGACAATGGCTGCGGTATCCCGAAGGAAGCGCTTGGCAAGCTCGGGCGCCCCTTCGAGCAGGTGCAGAACCAGTTTTCCAAGAACCATGCCGGCTCCGGACTTGGCCTTGCCATTTCCCGCTCGCTGGCCGAGTTGCAAGGCGGCGCACTGAAGATCCGTTCCACCGAAGGCGTCGGCACGATCGTATCGGTGCGCATTCCGGTGAAGAAGGCTCCGCCTTCGGTCAAAGCCGCGGCTTGAGCGGCAGGCTCCGGCTGACGGCCCGGAGCCTGCGTCAGCCAGCCTCACTGCATGCCGTTTTCGTCGTCGCCTCCTTGACGATGACGGCCAAAGCGCCCGCTCTTCGGCAGCTCGCGGTTCTCGATCTTTCCGTCATTGTTCTTGTCGAGTATCGCGAAAAGCTTCTTTTCGCGGCCGCTGATGTCATCTGATGTCAGCGTGCCGTCGCCCTTGCTGTCGTAACGGGCGATGATGCGCCTTGCAATACGTTCGAAGCGCGCCTTCTCCAGTGCGTCGGCGAGTTGAGCGACAGTCAGTTTGCCGCCATTGTCAGCCACGAGTTTCTTGAGCCGCGCGTCCATGACATCGGAGAACTGGTCGAAGGTGATAGTGCCGTTATTGTCCTTCATCGCCTTGTCGAGCCGCATCATGGTGCGCTCACGCATGGTTGCGCTGTCGACATTCTCGGCATAGGCGCCGCCGCCGACAGCTCCGGCCAGGGCGATGAAGGCAATTGCGAGCTTGGTTGTCTTTCTCATGGTATTCTCCTGTTGCATCGTCACCCCCGATGCGGCCGAACGCTCGTTGATCACGAACCCCCGGCACGAAGCAAAAGGTCGAAATCCTTCCTGACCTTTTGCGACGTCTCCTTGAGGTGTGCCTCCAGCACACCGAAATCCGGCAGGTCAGTGACCGCCAGGAGCAGATCCGAAAGCCCCGGCGGAACGTCGTCACGTTCGAAGGGTCCGGTAAGGCACAGCCGCGTCATCTGGGTCAGCGCCAGATAGAGGGCGTAAGCATCGCCAAGGTCCTGCCTGATCCCGGCATTGGCGAAACGTGGCGTCAGGCGAGACAGTATCTCGGCCGTACCGGTGGCGCGCGGGCCGGCCTCGACCTGCGCGGTGATGACAGCCACCTGGGCGATGAATTCGAGATCGATCAGACCACCCGGGATCAGCTTGATGTCCCAGAGGTCGCGTGGCGCCTTCTCCTGCTCGATCATGGCACGCATGTCCGACGCCTCCGCCCTCACCTTCGCCGCATCGCGCGGCTGGCTGAGCAACGCGACAACTTCCGCCTCGACCTCGCCGCACAGGCGGGGGTCACCAGCAATCGGCCGCGCCCGCGACAGGGCCATGTGCTCCCAGGTCCAAGCCTCCTGGCGCTGGTATTTCTTGAAGGCGTCGATGTGGGTGGCGACCGGTCCCTTGTTGCCGGACGGCCGCAAACGCAGGTCGAGCTCGTAGAGCACCCCTTCCGCCGTCGGCGCCGATACAGCCGATATCAGCCGCTGCGTCATGCGGGTGTAGTAATGCGAAGGCGCCAGCGGCTTTTCACCGTCGGAGTCCTCGGCATCCGCATCGTGGTCGTAAAGCAGAATAAGATCGACATCCGATCCGGCGGTCAATTCGCGGCTGCCGAGCTTGCCCATGCCGAGCAGCGAAACCACGCCACCAGCGATCGTGCCGTGGCGCCCCGCGAATTCTGCGGTCACCGCTTGCAACGCAGCCGCGATGGTCAGGTCCGCCAGATCGGAGAAAGCGCGGCCGGCGCGGGCCGGATCGATCGAACCGGCGAGCAGCCTCACACCGATCAGGAATTTCTGCTCGGAAGCAAATATGCGCAGCCGGTCGAGCACGTCCTCATAGGCCCTGTCGCCTTCGAGGAAGGCGGACAACCGCGCCGAGAGATAGACGCGGTCGGGAAGCTCGGTCAGCAATGCCGGGTCGAGCAAGCCGTCGAAGACATGCGGCCGGCGGGTGATGATCGCCGCCAGCCGGGGTGCCGCGCCCATGATCGTCGCCATCAGCCTGAGCAATGCGGGGTTCGACTGCAACAACGAGAACAATTGGATGCCGGCTGGCAGGCCGGCGAGGAATTCGTCGAAACGGACCAGCGCCTCATCGGCCCGGCGCGTCTGGCCAAAGGCCTTGAGCAGTGCCGGTGTCAGTTCCGTCAACCGCTCGCGCGCCTCCGCCGACCGGGTGACGCGATAGCGCCCGAAATGCCAGCCGCGGATGACACGGCAGATATCGCTTGGCCTCTGAAAACCGAGGCCGTGCAAGGTCCGCAGCGTGTCCGGGTCGTCAACGTCACCGGTGAAGACTAGGTTGCCGATGCCGGCCGAAAGCTCGGGTGCTGTTTCGAACAGCGCGGCATAGTGGCGCTCGACCTGCTGCAGCGAGGCACGGAACGCCCCGGCAAACACGACCGCGTCGGCAAAGCCCAGCATGCGGGCGATGCGCTCCAGCCCTTCATCGTCTTCCGGCAGCGTGTGCGTCTGCTCGTCGGCCACCATCTGGATAGCGTGTTCGACGCGACGCAGGAACCAGTACTGGCGGGCGAGCGCGTCACGCGCATCTGATGTGATCCAACCCCGAGCCGCGAGCTGACCGAGCATCGGCACGGTTTCGCGGCCGCGCAGCTCCGGGAAGCGGCCGCCGGCGATGAGCTGCTGGGTCTGGACGAAGAACTCGATCTCGCGGATGCCGCCGCGCCCAAGCTTGACGTTGTGCCCTTTCACGGCGATCTCGCCATGACCCTTATGGGCATGAATCTGGCGCTTGATCGAATGGACGTCGGCAATAGCCGCATAGTCCATGTATTTGCGCCAGATATAGGGCTGGAGCTCCTTGAGAAAGGCATCGCCCGCCGCGAGATCGCCGGCCACCGGGCGCGCCTTGATCATCGCGGCACGCTCCCAGTTCTGGCCGCGCGCTTCGTAGTAGCGTAGCGCGGCTTCAACGGGGATCGCGAGCGGCGTCGAGCCGGGATCGGGACGCAATCTCAGATCGGTGCGGAAGACATAGCCGTGCTCGGTGCGATCCTGCAGGATGCGCACCAGCCGCCGCGTCAGGCGTGAAAACAGGTCGGTGGCGTCGAGTGGATCGACCACTGCTGGCGCTTCCGGATCGAAGAACACGACGAGGTCGATATCGGAGGAGAAATTCAGCTCATGCGCGCCGAGCTTGCCCATAGCGAGCAGGATCCAGCCCGATCGATGCGAAGGACTGTCGAGGTCGGGCAGTTTGAGCTTGCCCTGGCCATGCGCGTCCCGCAGCAGGAAATCGACGGCCGCGCGGGTGCAGGCGTCGGCGAGATCGCTCAACCGCCTTACAGTCAGCGAGGTTTCAGCCTCGCCCGAAAGATCGGCGAGTGCGATCAGGAAATGCGCCTCGGCCTTATGCCGACGCAGCTCCATCATCAGGCCGGATTCCGAGACCATTTCCGTCAGCGGCGCCTGGTCGATCGCGGCGGTGATCGCCTTCAGGCGGGTCTCGACCGGCAGGTCGAAGAGGCCGTCCAGGATTTGCGGCCGGCGGCGCGCCATATCGCGCAGGAACGGCGAAAGGTCAAAGACGGCGGCCAGAAAATCCTGCGCCGTCCCCTTGCCGGCCAGGAATTTGGCCGCCCGTGTCAGCCCTTCTTCGCGCGCTGCGTCCGCGATTTCGGACAGTTCCTGCCGTGCCCGGCTCTCGTCGAGCGGAGCAAGCGGGGTTTCCAGGCTCAGCAACCAGTCTGTCTTGCTCCGCTTGGCAACGGCCGCCATTAGTGGTCCTCCCGCGCGGGGAAACTCATGACCACGGATAGTCCCGGATTGCCAGGCAACAGGTCAAGCCGGCCGTAATGGAATGTCATGACCGCCTTGGCAAGACTGAGGCCAAGGCCGGAACCAGGCTGCGAACGGCTCTTCTCCAGCCGTACGAATCGTTCGGTCGCCCGGGCGCGATCGGCTTCGTCGGGAATGCCCTGGCCGTTGTCGGCGACGGAAAGCCTGATCTCGCCATGCGTGCGTTCGAGCGCCACACGGACCGCCGGCTTGGATGTGGAATCGGTTGAGTACTTGATCGCATTGTCGACGATGTTGGAAAGCGCCTGGCCGATCAGTTCGCGGTTGCCGTCAACGACAAAAGCATCGTTCACCTCGGCGTCCAGCGCAACGCCAGCCTCCTCGGCCACGGGCTCGTAGAGTTCGACCACATCACGCACGGCCGCCGCCAGATTGACACGGTTAGTGTGCTCGGAAGAATACCCAGCCTCCAGCCGGGAGATCATCAGGATGGCGTTGAAGGTTTTTATCAGCTGGTCGGACTCGGCGATGGTGCCTTCCAGCGCCTGCCGATAGTCCGATGTTTTCTGCTTGCCGGAAAGCGTCGCTTCGGCCCGGTTGCGCAGCCGAGTCAGCGGTGTCTTCAGGTCATGCGCGATGTTGTCGGATACCTGCTTCAGGCCTTCGTTGAGCGTGGAGATCCTGGCCAGCATGACATTGAGATTTTCCGATAGCCGGTCGAACTCGTCACCGGCGCCGGTCACCGGCAACCGGCCACTGAGATCACCGCCCATAATGCGCCGGCTTGCCTCGGAAACCCCGTCGATACGCTTCAATGCCGCGCGGCCAACAAAGAACCAGATCAGGATGCCGCCCACCCCCATCATGCCGAGCGCCAGCACCAGCGAACGGCGGATGACGGCACGGAACCGCTCGGGTTCGCCGAGATCGCGGCCGACCAGCATGATCATCTGGTTCGGCAGCCGCAGCACCAGGGCAATGGCGTTGTGACCCTTTTCGCCTTCGGCCTGCGGCGGCGCATTATCGCCAGTCGAAGGAGGCGTCGCCTGGTCCGACGTTCCGCTGCGCAGGCGATCAAGCTCACCCTCGCCGAAGCGCTTGTAGGAGAACGGCTCGGTCGTCCAGCCCTCGGTGTCGATCACTCCAGGTTCAAGACTCTGCACGTTGCCTGTCAGGATCTGGCCGTTGGCATCGGCGATCAGATAGAGGTTGGCGCCGGGCTGGCGCGAGCGGGCCTCGACCACGCGGACCAATACCGGCAGACCTCCGCGCTGATAGGCGCGGGCAAGGCCGAGCACTTCGTCGTTGATGGTCTCCTGCGTCTGCGCCGTCAGCATGCGCGCCGAGAGCGAAGTCATATAGAGGACGAGCAGCACCGCGCAGAGTGCAAAGAGCAGGAGATACAGCGCCGAAAGCCGTGCGGCCGTCGTCTTCATGATGGCGGGCACGGAAAGCGCCATGCTGCCGCCTAGCCGCCCTTCAGCATGTAGCCGGCGCCACGAACCGTATGCAGGATGGGCTTGTCGAAACCCTTTTCGATCTTGCCGCGCAGCCGCGAGACGTGGACATCGATGACATTGGTCTGCGGATCGAAATGATAATCCCAGACATTTTCGAGCAGCATGGTGCGCGTCACCACCTGGCCGGCATGGCGCATAAGATATTCGAGCAGACGGAATTCGCGTGGCTGCAGCGTGATCTCGCGCGCCGCCCGGCGGACGGAATGCGACAACCTGTCGAGTTCAAGGTCGCCAACCCGGTAGACGGTCTCGGCCTCCTTGGCGCTGGCGCGTCGGTTCAGCACCTCGACGCGCGCCAGAAGTTCGGAAAAGGCATAGGGCTTGGTGAGATAGTCGTCGCCGCCGGCGCGCAGGCCGGTGACCCGGTCATCGACCTCGCCCAGCGCCGACAGGATGAGCACCGGCGTCGTGTTGCCCCTGGAGCGGAGAGCGGCAATGACCGACAGGCCGTCGCGGCGCGGCATCATCCGATCGATGACCATCACGTCATAATCACCCGCATCGGCAAGCGCGAAGCCGGTCTCGCCGTCACCCGCGACATGCGCGGTATGACCCGCTTCCGTGAAGGCTTTCTGCAGATAATCCGCAGCCTCGCGATCGTCTTCTATGACGAGAATCTTCATAGGGCCGTTATACGCGATTTCGCTGGAAGGTTGAGTAGCCGGCATCTGCATTTTAGCCTTTGCCAAAGCACATCTCGATCAAGAGGATCGAGAGCGCGCGCGATAAAATCTTTGTTCCGTGGCGTCGTTACGCCGGACATGCCGGTTCCCGGTCATGTCGTTACCCGCAACCACCGAACCAATCGGCTTCGGACATGAGGGCGTGATGGGCAGTCATATGCGGGCGCGGCAGCGGGCGATGGGAAGCCCGCTGCCGCTGAAGAAGAGCGCGATGACTGACTAACGGGCTCTCCTTCTTGCTTTCCCATGCGGCGACTCGGGGGTGTTGAAACCGACGCATTGGAAAAGTCGTCTCAGCCCTTGGCCACCGGCAGCGCGACGAAGCGGTTGTTGTCGTCGCGGGAGATCTGCATCAGCACCGACTTGCGTCCGGACTTGACCGCATCGGCCATGGCCTTGGTGACGTCTTCGGTGCCGTTGATCTCCGCCGAGTTGACCGCGGTGATGACGTCGCCCGGCTGGATGCCGCGATCGGCGGCGGCGCTGTCGGGGTCGACATCGGTCACCACCAGACCCTTGCCGTTTTCGGACTTGGTGACGGTGAGGCCGAGATCGGCCAGCGTGTCCGGCTTTGCCGGAGCGGCGGGTTGCTGCTGCTGGTCGCCCGACGCCTGCTTGTCGCTGGCGGGCAGTTTGCCGAGGTCGACCTTGACAGTCTGGCCCTTGCCGTCACGCCACACGGTGACGTCAACCGACTTGCCCGGCGAATAGGCGCCGATCAGGCGGGCGAGTTCCTTTGGCGAGGCAACGTCCTTGCCATCGACCTGGGTGATGACATCACCTGCGGTAATGCCGGCCTTCTTGCCGGGGCCATCGTCCTGGGCGCTCGAAACCAGGGCGCCATTGTTGGACTTCAGACCGAGCGATTCGGCGATGTCGGAAGTGACCGGCTGGATTTCGACGCCGAGCCAGCCGCGCTGGACCGCACCATTCTTCATCAGGTCTCCGACGACCTGCTTGGCGGTCGAGGCAGGAATGTCGAAGGCGATGCCGACGCTGCCGCCCGAGGGCGAGAAGATGGCGGTGTTGATGCCGACCACCTGGCCGTTGAGATTGAAGGTCGGGCCGCCCGAATTGCCGCGGTTGACCGAGGCGTCGATCTGGAGGAAATCGTCATAGGGCCCGGCGCCGATATCGCGGCCGCGCGCCGAAACGATGCCGGCGGTGACGGTGCCACCGAGGCCGAACGGGTTGCCGACAGCCACGACCCAGTCGCCGACGCGAACCTTGGAATCGTCGGCGAAGTCGACATAGGTGAACTTGCCGCCGCCGTCGACCTTGAGCACGGCGAGGTCGGTGCGCGGATCGGTGCCGACCAGCTTGGCGTCGAGTTCCTTGCCGCCATTGGTCACCACGGTGAAGGCGGTGCCTTCTTCGACGACGTGGTTGTTGGTGACGAGATAACCGTCTTCAGAAATGAAGAAGCCGGAGCCCTGCGCCACCGGGCGCGGCTGATCGTTGTTGCGGTCGCGGTGGCCGAAGCGGCGGTGACCTTCGTCGTTCTGACCACCCTGGTCCTGGTCACCAAAACCACGGAATTCCTTGAAGAAGCGGCGCAGCTGCGGATTGTTGGGAAGATTGTCGAAACCGCCCTGATCGTCGGAACCGTCATCGGCAGTCGGTTGCAGCTTGGCCTTGACCTTGACGCTGACCACGGCCGGCGAAACGCGCTCCACGACATCGGCGAAGCTCGGGACCTGCGGAGCCTCGACACGCACGGCGTCAGCCAGAACGGGGCTGGTTCCACTGGTCAGCGCGCCAAATCCGATCGCGCCGGCGACAGCGACGGACGCTACGGCAGCGAGAAGACGCTTGCGGGTGAGGGAATATGAATTGGGGGCAATATTCATGGATCTCTTATCCTCTTTCAGACGGACGCGCCTTGATCGGCATCCTCAAGAAACGAGAATTAGAGCGGCGCACATTACGACGCCATTTCCGGCACATGAAACTTTGGTAATGTTAGCGCTCGACTGGGCTGTCAGTCGCGGCGCAGGATCGCGTCCAATGTCGCCTGCTCGTCGGCTGACAGGGATTTCGTCGCCAGCGTCCGGCGCGATCGCGCGCTTAGAGCGATAAATACGCCTCCCACCAGCAGCAACAGAACCGGCGTGCCCCACAGCAACGCGTTGCGCAGGTCGAAACGCGGCTTCAGGAGCACGAACTCGCCGTAGCGGGAAACGACATAATCCATCACCTGCTGGTCGGTATCGCCGGCAACAAGGCGTTGCCGCACCAGGATACGCAGGTCGCGAGCAAGGTCGGCGTCGGATTCGTCGATCGACTGATTCTGGCAGACCATGCAGCGCAAGCCTTCCGACAGCACCCGAGCTCTCGCCTCGAGTGCCGTGTCGGCCAGCATCTCGTCGGGCTTCACGGCCATTGCCGTGCCGGCGAAGAGCAATGCCAGCAGCAGGACAATCGAGGTCAGTGAAAACCTCGCCCTCATGGCAGGCCCGCCGGCGCCACCGCCTGCTTGCGACGGCGCGATGGCGCGCCGACACGCAGGCGTCTGTCCATCAGCGACATGGCCGCACCCGCCATCATCACCAGGCCGCCGCCCCAGATCAGCGTTACCAGCGGCTTCCACCACAGACGCACCACGACCGAGCCGTCCTTGCCCTCGTCGCCGAGCGAAAGGTAGAGCTGGGAGAGGCCGATGGTCTTGATGCCGGACTCCGTCGTCGTCATCTGTCGCACGGGATAGAAACGCTTGGCGGAGCTGATTTCGCCGATTGGGCTGCCGCTAACGCCGATCAGCTCGAAGTGGCCGCGATCCTCGCTGTAGTTCGGTCCCTGCGCAGGGTAGAGCCCGACGAAACGCACCGTGCGGCCGGAGATTTCGACGATTTCACCGGCATGCATGGACAGTATCTTCTCCGTGCCGAAGCAGAGCGTGCCGACGATGCCGAGCACGGTCAGGCCGAGGCCAAGATGCGCGAAAGCGGTCCCGAAGACCGAGCGCGGCAAACCAACCAGGCGCCTGACCATGATCGGCGCGGCGGCATTGCCTAACCCCGCCTTGACGGCGAGGTCGGTCAGCGCGCCAAGGATCAGCCAGACGGCAAGGCCGACGCCAAGCGCGGCAAGCACCGAAGCGCCGTCGATGAACAAGGCCGTGACCAGCGTTGCCAGAAGGGCGGCCGCAAACGCCACCATCAGACGCTGCGCGACGCCAAACACATCGCCGCGTTTCCAGGCCAGCAGCGGCCCAAAGGGAACCATCACCAGCAGCGGCACCATGAGCGGGGCGAAGGTGAGGTTGAAGAACGGCGCTCCGACCGAAATCTTGTCGGCCGAAAAAGCCTCGACCGCCAACGGATAGAGCGTGCCGACCAGCACGGTGGCGGTCGCCGTGGTCAGGAACAGATTGTTGAGGACGAGCGCCCCTTCGCGCGAAATCGGATGGAACAGGCCGCCTGCCGTCAATTTCGAGGCGCGCAGCGCAAACAGTGCCAGCGAGCCGCCGATGAACAACGTCAGGATGCAAAGGATGAAGACGCCGCGCGTCGGATCGGTGGCAAAGGCGTGGACGGAAGTCAGGACGCCCGAACGCACCAGGAAGGTGCCAAGCAGCGACAGCGAGAAGGTCAAAATGGCAAGCAGTAGCGTCCAGATCTTCAACGCCGAGCGCTTTTCCATGACGATGGCCGAATGCAGCAGCGCGGTGCCCGCCAGCCACGGCATGAAGGAAGCGTTTTCGACCGGATCCCAGAACCAGAAACCGCCCCAGCCGAGCTCGTAATAGGCCCAGTACGATCCCATCGCGATGCCGCCGGTCAGGAACATCCAGGCGACCAGCGTCCATGGCCGCACCCAGCGTGCCCAGGAGGCATCGATGCGCCCCTCGATAAGGGCCGCGACCGAGAAGGAGAAGCAGATCGAGAACCCGACATAGCCGAGATAAAGCAGCGGCGGATGAATGGCGAGGCCAAGATCCTGCAGGATCGGGTTGAGATCGCGGCCTTCGATGGGCGCCGGATTGAGCCGGATGAAAGGATTGGACGTCGCCAGGATGAAAAGGAAGAAAGTAGCGCCAATGGCGCCCTGCACCGCAAGCACGTTGGCGCGCAGCGTCGCCGGCAGGTTGGAGCCGAAAGCGGCGACAAGCGCGCCGAAGAAGGTCAGGATCAGCACCCAGAGCAGCATCGAGCCCTCATGGTTGCCCCAGGTTCCGGTGATCTTGTAGATCAGCGGCTGCAGTGAATGCGAGTTCTCCCAGACGGTCGCCAGCGAGAAATCGGAGCTTGCATAAGCTCTCGCAAGTGCGGCGAAGGACAGCGCTGTCAGGGCAAAACCGGTCACCGCGACCGGACCGCCGACTGCCATCAGGCGCTGGTTATTCAGCCGCGCACCAAACAGCGGCGCGACGGTCTGCACCAGCGAAAGCGCGAACGCCAGAACCAGGGCGAAATGTCCGGTTTCAACCATTCCCGCTACTCACCCTTGGTCTCCCGCCAGAGTTACTCACTCTTGCTCTCCTGCCAGACACCCTTGGCCTTCAGCCCGTCGGCAACTTCCTTGGGCATGTAGCGCTCATCATGCTTGGCCAGCACGCTGTCGGCGACAAAGACACCGTCGGTGCCGAAGGTGCCCTCGGTGATGACACCCTGCTCTTCGCGGAAAAGATCGGGCAGGATGCCGGTATAGGTAACCTTGACCGATTTGTGGGTATCGGTGACCGAAAAGGCAACCGTCGCGCCCTGGCCGCGCTGGATAGTGCCTTTTTCGACCAAACCGCCGAGCCTGATGCGCTGGCCGGGCTGCACACTGGCCGTGGTCAGGTCGGCCGGCATGTAGAAATAGGACGCTTTCTGGCCAAGCGCGTAGAACGTCAGGCCGGTAGCGGCGGCGAGGAAAGCCAAGCCGCCCACAATCACCGACAATCGTTTCTGCTTGCGCGTCATGTCAGTTCTACTCCGTCGCCGTCAAGCCGAGCGAGGCGGCAAAGGCGGTGAATTTCCTGGCTTCGTCACTGTCGGCCCCAAAGACCGCAATGGCGCGGCCCAGCGCATCGCGTGCCTGATCGGTCTTGCCCAACACGACATAGGAACGAACCAGCCGCATCCATCCTTCCGGGTCGTGCGGATTTTGACGAAGTTTGTCGTCGAGGCCGGCAACCATGGTGTTGATCATGGCTTCCCTGTCCTGCGGCGACATGGAAGATGCCGCGTCGACATCGGCGGCATCGGGGCCTTTCGCGGCCGCGCCGGAAGCGACTTCGGGGCCGCCGGATTTGGCCAATGCCTGTTCGACGGCGCCGCGCCATGGCGAATCCGGCGGCAGCGTACTAAGCATCGCCTGCCAGGCCGCGGCCGCTTCCTTGCCGCG
>NZ_JAPYKP010000119.1:0-18801 GCF_037179725.1 Mesorhizobium sp. Cs1321R2N1
GCGCCGGCTCGCGGCTCGGCATGTCCAGCGCACCAATGTCGCCGGTGAAGACGGCGGCGCGCAGATTGGTGCCGCCGAGATCGATGGCCAGAACCCGCGTCATCGGCCAGGCCCTTTGCCGAACGGCGGCGCGAACAGGCCGCTGCCGGCATTCCACGAATGCGACGCCGCCGCGAAGCCTTGTGCGTAACGCGTACCGCGCAGGCAGCCGCGCAGCCGGTAGAGCGCGCTGTAGTAATCGACATAGGGGAAGCTGCTGAGGCCCCGCGCCAGCTCGTATTCCTCGACCGCCTCGCTCCAGGCCTCGAAGCCATCGCTGACATCGACGAGATGCTCGGGCCGAAAACCGTCATCGTCCTCCCAGTTCTCGCCGAACAGGAGCAGTTGCGGCGTGTGCGCCGCGTGGTCGCTGGCAACGGTCGGCAGGGCGGCGTAGAAGATGCCGGTCTGCGTCAGATGCGCGGCGGCGCGATGGTCCTTGTGCCAGCTGCCGTGCCAATGGGTAATGACGATCTCTGGTTTGAGTTCGCGAATGATGTCGCATACTTCGAGCGCCGTCTCGTCGTCCGACGGCAGGAAGGCGTCGCGCAGGCCGAGGCTGCGTACCTTGACTCCGAGCCGCTCCGCCGCCCTGCCCGCTTCCTCTTCCTTCTGCACGCAATAGTGTGCGGGGATGAGACAGGGATGCCCCTGCTCGCCCATGGTCAGGTGCAGGAAGGTCACCGTGGCACCGCGCTTGACGGCGGCGGCGGCCAGCGGCCCGGCGATCACCTCGGCATCGAAGGCGTGCGCGCCGACAACCAGGATGGAGCTTGCGGCGTAAATCCTGTCCTCGATCATTTCATGCCTCCCCCGGCACCGACGCCTTCGCGAATCTGGCGGGCAAGCAGACAATACATGATCAGGATGGGCGCCATGGAGATCGCCAGCGAGGCGAACACCAGGCCCCAGTCGGTGCGGAATTGGCCGACGAAGACGCTGATCGCCAGCGGCACAGTCTTGTAGCGGTCGTCGAAAATGAAGATCAGCGGGAAGAAGAAGTCGTTCCACACGGCGATCGCCGTGAAGATGGCGACGATCGAGACCGCCGGCTTCACCATCGGCAGGATGATCTGGAACAGGATGCGGACCTCGCCGGCGCCGTCCATGCGCGCCGCCTCGTCGAGTTCGGAGGGCAGCACGCGCATGAAGTTGGCGAAGATGAAGACGGCGAAGGGAATGCGGATCGCCGAATAGACGAGGATCAGGCCCGTCAGGGAGTCCAACAGGCCGAGGTTGCGCATCAAGGTGAACAACTCGACAGAGGCCAATCTGATCGGCAGCATGATGCCCGACAGGAACAGGCCGAGCATGATGGCGTTCCAGCCGAGCTTGTAGCGGCTGAGCGGATAGGCAGCCATCGCCGAGACGACGATGGTGAGAATGACCGCGCCGGCGGTGACGATCAGGCTGTTGATGAAATTGTGGCCGAGATCGGCGCGCGTCCACGCCCGGACGAAATTGTCGAAAGCCCAGCTTTGCGGCAGGCCGAGCCGGTTGTCGTAGATTTCCGCAGTGGTCTTGAAGCAGGAGACGACGAGGATGTAGAGCGGCAGCAGAACCGCCGCTGTCCAAATGGCCAGCACGGTCCAGCCCGGCAGCCGCGCCAGTCTTGGCGGAAACGTCCTGTACGGGATCGCCGGCGCGCTCATAGCTGCACCGTGCGGCGATCGAAGAAGCGCAGCATCAGCAGCGTGCCGATGCTGAGGATCAGGAACAGCACGGTGCCCAAGGCCAGCGCCAGACCGATATCAGTGATACCGACAGCGCCCTCGGCGCCGAAGGCCAGCCGGTAGAAATAGGTCACCAGCGTGTCGGTCGAATAGCTCGGATTGCCCTGCACGCCTTGCATCACATAGACGATGTCGAACTGGTTGAAGGTGTTGATGAACGACAGCGTCGTCAGCGTGCCGAGCGCCGGCATCAAAAGCGGCAGCGCGACGGAAAACAGCATGCGCGCATTGCCGGCGCCGTCGAGCTTCGCCGCCTCGAATATCTGGCCGGAAATCTGCCGCAGGCCCGCCGTGTAGATCAGCACCGGCAGGCCCATCCAGTTCCAGGCGTCGACGGCGATCAGCATTCCAAGCGCGGTGTGGCTGTTGCCGAGCACGGTGAGGCTGCCCTGATGGAGGCCGAGCCCGTTCAGCGCCCATTCGCCGACGCCGCCCGGCGCCAGAAGCAGGCGCCACAGCGCCCCGACGATGACGGGGCTCAGAACCGCCGGAAAGAAAAACACCGACTGGAAGAAGGCCGCTCCCCTGTCGCGCAGGAACAGCAGCCAGGCGAACAAAAGGCCGATGCCATTCTGGAAGAGCATGATGCCGAAAAACCAGGCGGTGTTGTGCCACAGCGCGCCATAGAGCCGCGCACCGCTGGGAAAGACAAACAGGCGCGAAAAATTCGACAGGCCGGCGAATTCGACCATGCGCAGGCCCTTCCAGATGAAGAAGCTGCCCCACAGCGACATCGCCAGCGGATAGAGAACGAAGAGCGTGTAGACGGCCAGCGCCGGCAGGATGAAAAGCACGGCCATGCGCTGCTGCGTGCGTTTCAGGCTGCTTGGGCGGTGAAAATTGGTCATGCGTTGTTCTGTCCGGCGAGAGGCCGGCCGCGATGCGACCGGCCTGGCTCCTCACTGCTTCGGCTTGAACCAGGTGGCGACGGCGGCCTGCATATCGGCGGCCAGCTTCTCCGGCGCGATGTTGCCCTCGACCATGTCGATGATCTCCGACTGCAACACAGAGGACGCCGTCGGCGATTGCCAGCGGAAGCCGACCAGCGTCAGATATGGGGTCGAGTTCTTCGACATTTCCATCATCTGCGCCAGCACCGGATCCTTCACGGTGACGTCGGTGCGGGCCGGCGGCCAACCGAGCTCATCGGCGAACATCTGCGCGAATTCGGCCGAAGCCATGAAGCCCAGCACCTTGGTCGCGGCCTCCTTGTTTTGACTCTCGGAGACGAGACCATAGGAGCCGTCCGAGAAGGCCGACGTGTAGAGCTTTGCCCCGGCATCGTCGGCTGGGAACGGGAAGATCGAGAATTTCAGCTTGGGGTTCTGCGCCTTGAAGCTGCCGTTCTCAAAGGACCCACCGAGGAACATCGCCGCCTTGCCGCCGATGAACTGCTGTGTGGCCGTGGTGTAGTCGATGCCGGCGAAGCCGTCCGGGAAATAGGGCTTGAGCTCGGCGAAGCGCTTCAGCGCCGCGACATAGCGCGGATCGTCGAAGGTTGCCTTGCCGGTCATCATCTCGTCGTAGAAATCAGGGCCGTAGACGGTCGGGCCAATGACGCCGACGCCGATCTCCAGCTCCCAAGCGGAGCCATTGGCGCCGCCGGTTGCGATCGGGGTAATGCCGGCCGCCTTCAGCTTGCCGCAGGCGGCGACGAAATCCTTGTAGGTCTTGGGGATCTCGATGCCTTGCGCGGCAAAGATGTCCTGATTGTAGAACACGCCCATCATCGGCACCGAATAAGGCACGCCGTAGAGCTTGCCGTCGGCGCGGCCGCGCGCGCCGCCAAGGGCGGCATCCGGCATGTTCTTCAATTCCGGCACGCTGTCGTCGAGCGCGTCGAGATAGCCGGCATCGACGAAGGGCTGCAACTCGCCATAGGCCTTCAGCTGGGCGATATCGGGCCCGCGACCACCGCGCAGCGCGGTGCTCAGCCGGTTCTGGTAATCGGCGTCCGGCGTGAACTGAATGTCGACCTTGATGCCGGGGTTCTTGGCCTCGAAGGCATCGAAGATGCGACGCATCGCGGCCTCGTCCTCGGTGCGCCAACTCCACAGGGTCACCGTGCTGTCGGCCCACGCCGGCGGGATGATGAAGGTACCCGCGCAAGCGGCGGCAAGGCCGCCGATCAGCCCAAGCGCGGCGCGCCGGTGAATTGAAAGCTTGCTCATTGCCAGTTCTCCCGTTTTTTCCCTGTCCTTGGCGTCTCGCGGCGCTTCGATGCCGCAAGAGAGTCATTCGCTCGGCCCATGTCATTATAACGACATAGCGTTGTTCGCAAGAGGTGTCGTTTTCCATTCGGGCAGAACCGTCGAGCTCCCGATCCAACAAATCTGATTAACCAGCTGTTTTAAAACGGAACTTTCGAAACACAAGAAGATCCGCGCCGATTCCGCAAGCAGCTTTTTCGCAAACAGGGCCTTGCGCCTCTGCCTCATGTTGTCATAACGTCATCGTGATCGCTACGCTCAAATGGAGGATGAGGATGTCGTTTGCCTGGACGTCGAAACTGGCGCTGGCCGCAGGCCTTGCCATCCTGCCGGCCAGCGGCTGGGCACAATCGGCCAACATCTCTTACCTGACGCACTGGTCGCCCGAGACGGTGGCGCTGCTGGACGCGGCCGCCAAGGACTATGCCAAGAGCAATCCGGATGTCAGCGTCACCGTGCGCGCCGTTCCGTTTGGCGATCTCCTGACCACGCTTCGCTCCCAAGGCGGTAGCGCGGATGGCCCGACGATCGGCGGTATCTACGATCTCTGGCTGCCGGAACTCGCCCGCGACAAGCTCGTCGCGCCCGCCCCTGACGCGGTGGCGAGCGAAGTCAAGGGCGCCTGGCCGGCGGGCGTCGTCAGTGCCGCTTCGGTCGGCGGCAAGCTCTACGGAATTCCCAATGAAATCGACGTCTATGCGCTGAACTACAACAAGGCGCTGTTCAAGCAGGCGGGCATCGCCGCTCCACCAAAGACCTGGGACGAGTTCAAGGATGCGGCGAAGAAGCTGACCAACAAGGATGCCGGCCAGCAGGGCTTCGGCATGATCAATTCATGGGCGGCCGGTGTCGTCCATCCCTTCGCCTCGCTGCTGGTTTCCAATGGCGGCGAGCTGGTCAAGGACGGCAAGCCGGTGCTGGACAGCAAGCAGTCCGGCGAGACGTTCCAGCTCTATGAAGACCTCATCAAGTCCGGCGCCAGCGTGCCGGGCATGGCGACGGCCGACGCCAACACCACCGGGCCATTCCTCGACAATTTCGTCTCCGGCAAGACCGGCATGATCATCATGGCCAACTGGTGGGAGAGCGCGCTGAAGACCGGCATGGGCGACAAGTTCACCGACATCGCCACGGCACCTATCCCGGTCGGCCCGAGCGGCGACAAGCCACATTCGATCTCCTATTCCTGGATGACCGTGGTCAACGCCAATGCGGGCCAGGCCGAGCAGAAGGCGGCATGGGAATTCCTCGCCTGGCTCAACAATCCGAAATCCGGCAAGAGCGGCGCTTCGGCGATGTCCGATATCTTGATGTCGATGGGCATCTTGCCGTCGCGCACCTCCGACATCGAAGCGCACAAGGACAAGCTCGGCTCGGAATTCCTGTCCGGCTATGTCAGCGTGCTCGCCGATGCAAAACCCTTCCCGGTGGTGCCGGGCGGACAGGAATTCTCGGAATCCCTACAGCAGACGATCGAGGCGTTGCAGTATGGCCAGGTCTCGGCCAAGGATGCACGGGCGACGGCGCAGGCCGACGTCACTTCGATCCTGGAACGCGCCGCCAAGTAGTGATCAGAGCCAAGTAATGATCAGACCATAATGATCCAGAGGTACCGTGCCTCGGCGGGCATCATGCTTACGCCCGCCGTGACGCTGATCGGCATCTTCATCCTGTTGCCGATGCTGCTCACCGTCTGGCTGTCCTTCCAAGACTGGTCGACGCAGACGCCATTTTCCAGTGCGAGCTTCATCGGCCTCGACAATTTCCGCGAGATCTTCGGGCCGACGTCGGTCGGACGCGACTTCAAGGGGGCGCTGACCAACACCGCGATCTATACCGTACTTTCCGTCGTCCTGATCCTGCCGCTCTCTGTGACCTTCGGCCTGATGGTCAACCAGCACGATGTCGCCGGCGGCACGGCGCTGCGGACCGTGCTGTTCTCCACCTATATGGTTCCGATGATCGCGGTGGCGCTGGTCTGGTCGAAGCTCTATTCGCCGAGCCAAGGACCGCTCAACCAGATGCTTGGCCTGGTCGGTGTCGGACCACAGCCCTTCTTGTCGTCGCCGCGCTCGGCGCTGATCTCGATCGTCTTCCTCAACGTCTGGCAGCAGGTCGGTTATTTCACCGTGCTGGCGATCGCCGGCCTGACGCAGATCCCAGGCAGCCTCTATGAGGCGGCGAAGCTCGACGGCGCCAACCGCTTCGAACAATTCCGCTTCATCACCTTGCCGCTGATGCGGCGCACGCTTCTGTTCAGCGCCGTCATCGCCATCATCAACGCCGTGCAGGTGTTCGAGCCTGTGGCCCTGATCACGCAGGGCGGGCCAGTCGGCTCGACCAATGTCTTGACCTATCACATCCGCCGCGTCGGCATTGAACGCGCGCAGGGCGGGCTGGGCTCGGCCATGGCTGTCATGCTGATGCTGTCGCTGATCGTCGTCGTCTGCGCACTCTTCGCACTCGCCAACCGGAAGGATCAGGAATGAGCGCGGGATCGTCGAGCTGGTTTGCGCGCAGACGCCCTTCCGGCCGCAAGGCGCTGCTGGCGACACTGATGCTGCTCGTCGCCGTTGCATCCGCCTTCCCGCTGGTGTGGATGGTGCTGTCCAGCCTGAAAACCCCGGCCGAAAGCATGCAGGTGCCGCCGGTCTGGATCCCGCATACGCCGAGCCTCGATGCCTATGAAAAGGTTTCCGGCGTGGTCAATGTCGGCCGCTCGATGTGGAACTCCCTGGTTATCGCGTTGATCACCACGGCCGGCATCCTGGTCACCAGCATGATGGCCGGCTACGCCTTCGCCAAATACCACTTCCCTGGCCGCTCGCTTTTGTTTTCGGTGCTGATCGCCACAATGTTCCTGCCGCCGATCGTGACGCTGATCCCGCTCTACCGCCTCGTCGGCTCGATCGGCCTCAATGCCAGCCTCGCCGGCATCATCGTGCCCAACCTCGCCAACGCCTTCGGCATCTTCCTGATGCGCCAGTTCATTGCAGGCGTGCCCGACGATCTGATCGACGCCGCGCGCATGGACGGCGCCTCGGAGCTGCTGATCCTGTTCAAGATCGTGGCGCCGAGCGTGGCGCCGGCCATCGCGGCACTGGCACTCTTCGCCTTCGTCTATCACTGGAACAGCTATCTGTGGCCGCTGACCGTGCTGCAGGGCAATGCCGACGCCTATCCGATCGTCATCAGCCTGAGCCGGCTGTTGAGCTACAACCGGGGTGCTGTCAACACCGGACTGGTGATGGCCGGCGCGACACTGGCCGTGCTGCCGCCGCTCATCCTGTTCGTCTTCCTGCAGCGCTTCTTCGTCGATTCCATCGTCGGCTCGGCCATCAAGGGATAGAAGCATGATCCCGAAAAGTGGATATCCTTTTTCGGAAGAACAGGCCCTAACAGGGTAGGCCGACATAGTTTCCCGCCAACGTGATGATCGAACGCTCGCGCTATCGCTTGTGGCTTTCGGAGACATCATCCATGAGCGGGCTTTCCCTTGGGAAGCGAGGCGACAAAGTCGCGGATCAAGGCGGTGAGCGCTTCAGGTTGTTCGACGCAAGGAATATGTCCGGCGTCGCGGATGATCTCGAAACGCGCGCCGGGGATCAGGCCGGCCAGCGAGCGGACGAGATCGGGAGGCGTCGAGCCATCCTGGTCGCCGACGATGCAGAGCGTCGGCACGGCGATCCGGCGCGCCGCGTCGGCAAAGTCGGCATCGCGGACCGCCATGCAGGTTCCGATATAGCCGGGCAGTGCCTGTCTGATCAGCATGTTGCGGCAGCCGGCAAGATCGGCGGCGCGCGCGGCATGGAAATCCGGCGTGAACCACACTTTCATCACGCCATCGGCGATCGCCTCGATGCCGTCGCGCTCGATGGTCGCAATGCGGCTGTTCCAGCTCTCGGCAGTGCCGATCTTGTGGGCCGTATCGCTGAGGACCAGGGCGTGGACGATCTCGGGCCGGCGGGCGTAGAGGCGTTGCGCGACCATGCCGCCAACCGACAGGCCGACCAGGACAACCCCGTTGAAACCGAAATGGTCGATGAGGGCGCTCAGATCGTCGGCATGGTCGTCAATCGAGCGTACGCCGGTGCCATTGTCGGAAAGCCCGTGACCGCGCTTGTCATAGACGAGCAGAGGCATCTCGCCGGCCAGAAGCGCAACGACCTCGTCCCAGATGCGGAAGTCGGTGCCCAGCGAATTGATGAAGACCAGCGGTGGCGTCCTGCCGTTTGCCTCGACATAGCGGTGATGCAGCGTGATGCCGCCAAGGGTGACGAATGGCACGATTTCGATCCTCCATTTCCACATTGCACAAGGCATTTGGTTCGGCAAAATGATATTTTGCACCAACGGCATGACCGCGCCGGCCATCGAGATCGAGACGGTCTCGGAATCATTCGGCCGCGCCTTCATGCGGCAGAGCCATGCGGTGTGATCATTTCAGCCGGCGAGGTCGCCAACGAGATCGCGAGCGGCGGTCGGAGATGAAGCACGGATGCCATTTGGCGGCGTCATGGCTCCGGCTTCGTCTTGCGGCTGACAAGGAAGATCAAACCGCCAATGAGGGCGTGAAGCGAACGCTGGCGGATTGCCTTTGGCCGGGCGCCAGCACGATGCAGCCGGTGCTGACATCCTCGTGGTCCATACGGTTGAAGGCATCGGTGATGTTGCTGATCGGCTCGGCGCAAAAGAACGGCTCGCCGGGCGGGGTGTAGAGGACGAGGAAATCGAGCGGCGCCTCCGCCTCGATATCCAGCTGCCGTCCACGTTCGGGCCAAGAAATCCGGGCATGGCGCGCCCATCCGGTGAAGACCGTGTCGAAGTCCACTTCCGATACATCAAAGCCGATGGATGGATCGGCGCCTGCGGGCGGCGGGACATGCCGGATGGGCAGGACCTCCGTATCGGTTTCCCACATGCCCGATACCCGGGCCTGGACATGCGTCCACGGTGTCGCCGGAAAGTAGGGATGGAGGCCGAAGCCGACCGGCATCGGCGCGTCCGACAGGTTGCGCACCGCAATGGTCATGCAAAGCCTGCCGTCTGCCAGAGAGATCTTCTGCTCCGCTTCATAGCTCCATGGCCATGAATCGGCGGCGTGGCGATAGCGCAGGACGATCATGCTCGCTTCATGGGTCACGACCGTCCACGGGTGACGCCAGCCATGGCCGTGCTCATGATGTGGGTCGTCCGGACCCGTCGGGAGTTGAATGGGGCGCCCCGCGAATTCGAAGCGGCCACCCCTGATCCGGTTGGAATAGGGCACAAGCGGAAAGCAGGCCATGGCGCCGGCATCGCGACGGCTGATCGCCGCTGGATCGGCCGGACGTAGCCAATCCACGGCTGAACCATTTTGCCACCACCGATACGTCGCCAGCGATCCACCGGCTGCCGGAGCAATTTCGACCGTCGCGATGCCGTCAGTGATCGAGACCAGCTCCGTGCGTTGCGCGGCAACGGCTGCGGATTTCTTTGTCATCGGCACTACCCAATCCCTTGACTCCAACCGCCATGGCTATAAGACATATCATATGAATAGTATGAAGAATAGAAAATCATTCAGCACTGCGCGCACATCACGGGTTGCCATGGCGGTTTCCAGCGGTTCCACCGCGCTGCACGCGACGGTGGTCGAGCAGATCGGCTTGCGCATCGTGCAAGGCGATTTCCTGCCCGGCGAAGCCCTGCCGAATGCCGATGATTCCAGCGAGATGCTGGGGGTCAGCCGCACGGTGCTGCGCGAGGCGATCAAGGTGCTGGCCGGCAAGGGACTGGTGGAATCGCGGCCGAAGACCGGCACACGGGTGCGTCCGCGCGCGGACTGGAATTTCCTCGATCCCGACGTCCTGTCATGGCGCTATGCTGGCGGTGTCAGCGCCGACGATGTCCGGGCATTGTTCGAATTACGCCGCGCCATCGAGCCGATGTCGGCGGCCCTTGCCGCCCAGCGCGCCACGCCGGTGCAGGTCGCAGAGATCCATGCCGCGCTCACCGAAATGGAAGCAGTCAGCGACGACGGCGACCGCTTCGCCAAGCCTGACCTTCTGTTCCACCAGACCATTCTGCGCATGACCGGCAACGAGCTGATCGGCTCGCTGGCGGCGCTGGTCGAGACCGCATTGGTAATGAGCTTTCGCCTCTCCAACGACAATCCTGAGGGCCAGCGCCACTCCTTGCCGCTGCACCGGGAAGTGGCCGAGAAGATCGCCGCCGGCGACGCCGCGGGCGCGCAAAAGGCGCTGCTGGTGCTCATCGACAATGCCGAGGATGACGTGCGTCGCAGCGTCGAGAACCGCAACAAACGCCGCAACGATCGGGGCCTGCAATCGTGACCGAGACCAAACGCAAACTGCGGTCCGAAGCCTGGTTCGGCGGTGAAGGCAAGAACGCCTTCATGCATCGCAGCTGGATGAAGAACCAGGGCATCCCGGCAGATGCTTTCGACGGCCGCCCGGTGATCGGCATCTGCAACACCTGGTCGGAACTGACCCCCTGCAATGCCCACCTGCGGGCGCTGGCCGATCACGTCAAGCGTGGTGTCTATGAAGCCGGCGGCCTGCCGCTGGAATTCCCCGTGATGTCGCTGGGCGAAAGCAACATGCGCCCCACCGCCATGCTGTTCCGCAACCTGGCCAGCATGGATGTCGAGGAATCCATCCGTGGCAATCCGATTGACGGCGTCATCCTGCTGGTCGGCTGCGACAAGACCACGCCGGCGCTGCTGATGGGGGCTGCCTCGTGCAATCTGCCGACCATCGCCGTCTCTGGTGGGCCGATGCTCAACGGCAAGTTCCGCGGACAGGATATCGGCTCGGGGACGCATGTCTGGAAATTCGCCGAGGAGGTCAAGGCCGGCCGCATGCCGATCTCCGACTTCCTCGCGGCCGAGCAGGGCCAGAGCCGGTCGGCGGGCAGCTGCATGACGATGGGCACGGCCTCGACGATGGCCAGCATGGTGGAGGCGCTCGGCATCGGCATGCCGGACAATGCCGCGATCCCGGCGGTTGATTCGCGCCGTGGCGTGCTCGCGCAACTGGCCGGACGGCAGATCGTCGACCTCGTCCACCGGGACGTGACGATTTCGCAGATCTTGACCAGGGAGGCCTTCGAAAACGCCATCCGCGTCAACGGCGCGATCGGCGGCTCGACCAATGCGGTGCTGCATCTGATCGCCATCGCCAACCGGGTCGGTGTCGATCTCGGCCTCGATGACTGGGACCGCCTTGGCCGCGACGTTCCGACCATCGTCGACCTGATGCCGTCGGGCCGGTTCCTGATGGAAGATTTCTACTATGCCGGGGGGCTAGCTGCGGTCATGGCGTCGCTTGATGAAGTGGGGCTTCTTCATCGCGACGCCATGACCGTCAGCGCCAAGACCATCGGTGAACTGATCGATGGCGCGCCAAACTACAACCGTGAAGTCATCCGGCCGCTGAGCGAGCCGCTGACCAGGGAGGGAGGCATCTCGATCCTGCGTGGCAATCTGGCGCCCAATGGGGCGGTCATCAAGCCGTCGGCGGCAACGCCCGAGCTGATGCAGCATCGCGGCAAGGCCGTCGTCTTCGAGAACATCGAGCATTACTACGCCCGCATCGACGATCCGGAGCTGGATATCGATGCGTCCTCGGTGATGGTGCTTAAGAATTGCGGACCGCGCGGTTATCCCGGGATGGCCGAGGTCGGCAACATGCCGCTGCCGGCCAAGCTGCTCAGGGAAGGCGTCTCCGACATGGTGCGCATTTCGGACGCGCGCATGAGCGGCACGGCTTATGGCACGGTGGTGCTGCATGTGGCGCCCGAGGCGGCGGCAGGCGGCACGCTGGCGCTGGTGCGCGACGGCGATCTCATCGAGCTCGATGTTGCCGGCCGCCGGTTGGAGCTGCTGGTCTCGGATGAGGAACTGGCGATCCGCCGCCGCGACTGGAAGCCCCCGGCCCCGCCGCAGGGTGGCTACCAGAGCCTCTATGTCGAGCGCGTGCTGCAGGCCGACAAGGGCTGCGACTTCGACTTTCTCGTCGGTCGGCGCGACGCCGGCATCCCCCGGCATTCCCATTAGAGAGGCGCGTGATGACGGATCAGATCGGCAGCTACGCGACCTACCCCAGCCTCAAGGGCCGCAGCGTGTTCATAACCGGGGGCGGCAGCGGCATCGGCGAGAGCCTGGTGCGCCATTTCTGCGCTCAAGGCAGCCGCGTCGCCTTCGTCGACCTGGCACAGGAGCCTTCACGACGCCTGGTCGATGCGATCGCGGCCGAAGGACATCCCGCCCCACTGTTCATTCCCTGCGACCTGCGCAATGTCGAAGAGCTGCAGGCCGCCACCGCGCAGGCGGCGCGGCACAACGGCCCGATCCAGGCGCTGTGCAACAATGCCGGCAATGACGACCGCCATCAGACCAAGGATGTGACTGTGGCCTATTGGGATGACCGCATGGCGGTCAATCTGCGCCATCAGTTCTTCGCGGCCCAGGCGGTGCGTCCGCAGATGAGCGCGCATGGCGGCGGCTCGATCATCAATTTCGGCTCCATCACCTGGATGGTCGGCGATCCCGATTGTCCGGCCTATGTCACCGCGAAAGCCGCTGTCTACGGTATGACGCGGGCGCTGGCCCGCGAACTCGGCCCCGAGCGCATCCGCGTCAATTGCATGGTGCCTGGCTGGGTCATGACAGAGCGCCAGATGCGGCTGTGGCTGAACCCGGCCGGCGAACGCCAGATCGCGGAGCGGCAGTGCCTGCCCGACCGGCTGCAGCCTTCCGATATTGCGCGCATGGCGCTGTTCCTTGCCGCCGACGACAGCCGCATGTGCACGAGCCAGCAGTTCATCGTCGATGCGGGCTGGGTGTGACCGGTACAGCCTCAAGGGAAGAAGGGTATTTCATGCGTCTGGTTCAGTACACAACGATCGATGGCGGCAGGCGGGTCGGCCGCGTCTCCGATGACGGCGATCGCCTGCATCCGCTCGACAAGACCAGCACCGTTCTGGAACTCGCCGAAGCGGCGATCGCCGAGGGCGCGTCCATCGCGTCGCTGGTCGAGAAGCGGACAAATGCGGCCACGGTCGACTATGGCGAACTGCTGCGCGAAGGTCGCGTGCTCGCTCCCGTCGACCATCCGGAACCGGCGCGGTTCCTGGTCACCGGCACCGGCCTGACCCACACCGGAAGTGCCGCCGCGCGCGACAAGATGCATGTGCTGACCCACGGCGAGGACGCCGAGGAATCGGACTCGCTGAAGATCTTCCGCATGGGCCTGGAGGGCGGCAAGCCCGGTGCCGGCAAGATCGGGATCCAGCCCGAATGGTTCTTCAAGGGTGTCGGCACCTGTGTCGTGCCACCCGGCGCCGATCTGCCGATGCCCGCATTCGCGAAAGCTGGCGCAGAAGAGGCCGAGATCGTCGGGCTCTACCTCAATGGGCCGGACGGCCGCCCCTACCGCATCGGCTACGCGCTGGGTAATGAATATTCCGACCATGTGACGGAGGCCGAGAACTACCTCTATCTCGCCCACTCGAAACTCCGCTCCTGCTCGATCGGTCCGGAGCTTTTGATCGGCGACCTGCCCGAAGAAGTGCGCGGCCATTCCCGCATTCTGCGCGACGGCACTGTTATCTGGGAACAGGAGTTCCTGTCCGGTGAGGCGCACATGTCGCACTCGATCGCCAATCTCGAACATTTCCATTTCCGCTACCCGATGCACCGCAGGGCGGGCGACCTGCACGCCTATTTCTTCGGTGCCGCGGTGATGAGCTACGCCTCCGGTATCAAGACGGCTTCCGGCGACGAATATGAAATCCAGGCACAGGCATTCGGCAAGCCGCTGCGCAACCGGATGGTGTCGGTGCCGGACGAGGGACTGGTCACCGTCACCCGGTTGTGACGGCGACAGCCCCGGAAATTACGGTCCACCAGAACGACAATGGGAGATTAAAAATGGGACTGAAGAAAGCATTTCTGAGACTAGCGACCATCGGGCTCGGCATCGGCCTGATGACATCGGCGGCGCTGGCCGCGAACCTGCGCGTGCTGGCCTGGGACGGCTATGCCGACCCGGACTGGGTGAAGGACTTCACTGCCGCCACCGGCATCGGCGTCGATGTCGTCTTCATCGGCAGCGATGACGAGATCTGGGCCAAGATCAAGGGTAGCGAAGGGCAGGACTTCGACGTCTTCGCCGTCAACACCGCCCAGTTGCAGCGCTACATCAAAGCCGATCTGGTATCGCCGATCGACATCACCAAGCTGGCGAACCAGAAGGACGTGCTGCCGCGCTTCCGCGATCTGTCCCAGGTCAGCGGCGACACCAAGGACGGCAAGGTCTATGGCATCCCGTTCTGCTTCGATTCCATCGGGCTGATCTACGACACCGACAAGGTCAAGCCGGCGCCGACCTCGATGTCGGTCCTGTGGGATCCGGCCTACAAGGGCAAGATCCTCGCCTATGACAATGGCGAGCACAATTTCTCGTTCACCGCGCTGACGCTCGGCTACAAGGATCCGTTCAACCTCAATGAGGAGCAGATGGCGGCGGTCAAGGCCAAGCTGGTCGAACTCAAGCGCAATGTGCTGAGCTTCTACACCACCGCCGACGAGGCCCAGCAGATCTACCAGAACAATGACGTTGCGCTGATCTGGGCCAATTACGGCCAGCAGCAGGTCAAGGCGCTGCAGAAGATCGGCGCTCATGTCGCCTACGTCAATCCGAGCGAAGGGGCGCTTGCCTGGCTCGACAATTGGGTGATCTCCAAGGGCGTCCGCGACAATGCGGCGGCCGAGAAGTGGATCGACTTCATGCTGAGCAAGAAGATCGGCGGCGAGCTTTCCGAGCGTACCGGGTTCGGCAACACCGTGGTCGAGTCGAGCAGCGCCGGCGGCAACGACAAGCTGGTCTGGCTCAACAATGTCGAGGACCCGCTCAAGCGTTCGGACATGTGGAACGAGGTCAAGGCGACACCCTGATCGCTTCCGCACCTGACCTCGAAGGACCCGGCGGTCCGGACGTTCCGGACCGCCGAAGCGTATGCGAGAATAATCCATGAGCCAGAACACCGACCTCTTGACGCTGCGGTCCGTCTCGAAATCCTACGGCACGGTTCCCGTGCTGCACGACATCGACCTGTCGATCCGGGACGGTGAGTTCCTCACCGTTCTTGGACCGTCAGGCTCGGGCAAGACCACGGTCCTGCGGCTGATCGGCGGGCTGGAGCCGTTGAGCTCGGGCGAGATCCAGCTGGACGGTCAGGACATCAGCCGCATGCCGATCAACCGGCGGCCGTTCAACACCGTGTTCCAGGACTATGCGCTGTTCCCGCACATGACGGTCTCCGGCAATGTCGGCTATGGGCTTTCGGTGCGCCATCTCAAGCGCAAGGAGATCGCGCGCCGTGTCGGAGAAGCCCTCGAACTGGTACAGCTCGGCCGCTTCGCCGAGCGCTTCCCGGCGCAGCTTTCGGGCGGGCAGCGCCAGCGCGTCGCGCTGGCCCGGGCGCTGATCTGCCAGCCGCGCCTGATCCTGCTCGACGAACCGCTCGCGGCACTCGATCTCGAATTGCGCCGGCAGATGCAGGAATTCCTGAAATCCATCCAGCGCGAGATCAAGACCACCTTCCTGTTCGTCACTCATGACCAGGAGGAAGCGATCGGCATGGCAGATCGGATCTGCGTCATGCAAGCCGGCCATATCCGTCAGCTCGGCACGCCGCACGAACTCTACTACAAGCCGAATTGCGAATTCGTGGCGCGCTTCTTCGGTGAGAACAATCTGGTGGCCGGAAAGCTCGGTCCCGTGCAGGGCGAGCAACGTCCGATCGAGACGGCCCTTGGACGCCTGGTCTGCTCGATCGGCGACCAGCCGCATCTGAAGGCCGCCCCCGACGGCGCCAACGCCTTCGCGGCGTTCCGTCCTGAAGCCTTGCGTCTTGCGGATGCCAATGATGGCGACAACCGCTTTTCCGGCAGCATCGCCGAGCTGGCCTTTGCCGGCTCGTCGACGGTCGCCACGATCATGGCGGGAGCGGAAAATGCCGCGCAACGCCTGCGGTTGCGCATGCCGAGCCGGATCGACGGCAGCGCGCTCAAGTCAGGCGAGACGGTCTCGCTCTGCTTTGCGCCGCATGAAGGCCATCTGGTGCTGGCATGAGCGGAGCCGGCTCGACACTCTCCGCGGAAAGGCGCTTGTCGCAGCTGGTCACAGTGCTGGCCTTCGCCCTGCCGGTGATCTTCGTCCTCGTGCCGCTGGCGATCTTCCTGGTCTACAGCTTCTTCAGCGTCGACCAGGGCACGATCGTCTACGCGCCGACGCTCGGCAACTATGTCAGGTTCTTCACCGACCCCATCTTTCTGCCGGTGTTCTGGAACACCATCGTGCTGTGCGTGTCGGTGGCGGTGATCTGCATCCTGCTCGCCTATCCCGCGGCCTATTTCCTGACGACGCTGAAGGGACGGTGGCGCTATGCCTTGCTGATGCTGCTGCTGGTGCCACTGCTGATGAGCTACGTCATCAAGATCTACGCAATCCGCAGCATCCTCGGCCTCAACGGCTTCCTCAACAAGGCGCTGGTGGCGCTCGGCATCCTGGATCAACCGTCGACGCTTTTCGTCTTCAACATGAACGCCATCCTTTTGACGCTGAGCCTGCTTTTGATCCCGTTCGCCATCCTGCCGATCTTCCTGTCGCTGGAGCGGATCCCGCAGACCTTGCTGCGTGCCTCGGACGACCTTGGCGCGAGCGGCCTGCAGACGTTCCTGCGCATTACCTTGCCCCTCAGCCTGCCCGGCGTCGCCTCGGCGGCGAGCTTCGTCTTCGTGCTGGCGATCGGCGATTTCCTGACGCCGCAGATGGTCGGCGGGATCAGCGGCTTCACCTTCGGCCGCATCCTCTACAGCCAGTTCGGCACGGCCTATAACTGGCCGTTCGGCGCGGCGCTGTCGGTGGCGCTTGCGATCGTGGTGATCGCCGCCATTCTCATGGGCGAACGGTTCGGACGCAGCCGGGGGACGTCGGTATGAGTGCGCTACCCCGGCCGTCCACCATCTTCCTGGCCGCGATCACGACGCTGGTCGCGGTGCTGCTCTACAGCCCGCTTTTCGTGCCGATCGTATCGTCGTTCTTCACCATTTCACATGGCAATGTCGACTGGTCGTCGCCCACCCTTTCGACCTATGTGGCGCTGGCGGGGAACCATGACATCCTGGCCGCCCTGCGCACCACGTTGATCGTCGGCGTCTGTACCGTCGTGCTGTCGGTGGTCAGTGGAACGCTGCTGGCGCTCTACTATCACGGCCGCCGCTCGGGACGTTCGGTTCTGCAGTTCATCGTCTTCCTGCCATTCCTGATGCCACCGATCATCAGCGGCCTGGCGCTGCTGATCTTCTTCCGCGAGATCGGCCTCGAGCGCTCGCTGCTGACGGTCGTCATCGGCCACACGGTCTTCGTGCTGGCGATCGTCTATCGCACCGTGCTGATGCGGCTGCAGTCGATGAGCTGCACGCTCGTCGAAGCATCCTACGATCTCGGCGCCAGCGGCTGGCAGACCTTCTGGCGCATCATCCTGCCGAACCTGTCGAGCGCCATGGTCGGCGGCGCCATCCTGGCCTTCGCGCTGTCGTTCGACGAAACCATGATCACCATCCTGGTCACCGGCACGCAAAGCACGCTGCCGGTCAGGCTGTGGGCGATGATGCGGCTTGGCTTCTCGCCCGACATCAACGCGCTGGTGGCGCTGATCCTGATGTTCACCGTGCTGCTCTGCGTGCTCGCCGCCCGCTTTCTCATTCCCAAGCCGATGGCGACGGAACGGAACTGAGGTTTAAGCCAACGGGTTGAGGTCGAAGACTCGTCCTGGATTGAGAATGTTGTTCGGATCGAGCGCGGCCTTCAGCCGCCGCATCGTGGCGATCTCGGCGTCGCTGCGCACCAGATGCAGCCACTGCTTCTTGTCGAGGCCGATGCCGTGCTCGGCCGACACGCCGCCTCCGGCCGCCGCCACGCCGCGATAGATGATACCGTAGGCCGCCGCCGGATCCACCGTCAGGACCTGATAGTGCAGGTTGCCGTCGCCGAGATGGCCGAAGACATAGATGTCGGCGCCGGGATCGACGGCATGAATGGCGGCATCGGCTTCCTGCAGGAAGGTTGCCATGCGCGCCAGCGGGATGCTGATGTCGACGCCGATCAGGCCTTTCATCGAAAACAGGACGCGGTTGGCATCCTCGCGCACATCCCACAGCGCGCGGAATTCGCGCGGTGACTGCGAGACGACCACATCGTCGACGACGCCGTCCTCGACCGCCTGCATCAGAACCTCGGCGAAGCGCTCGCCGTCGCGTTCGGGCTCGCTGCCCTGGATTTCGGCCAGCACATAGACGGGTGAGCCGGGAGGCAACGGCGCCGGCATGGCCATGCTGGCGACCATGACGTCATAGAGCGGCGCGAAGTTGACCTCATAGGCCGATAACAACGGGCCGAGCTTTTGCCGGAGCAGCGCAAGCAAGGCGATCGCCGCATCGAGCGAAGGCAGCGCGCAGAAGGCGTTCACTTCGGAAGCAGGCTTCGGATGCAGTTTGAGCGCGGCGCGGGTGACGACGCCGAGCGTCCCCTCCGCGCCGATGAAGAGCTGGCCGAGGTCGTAGCCGGAATTGTCCTTGGGCAAGCCTTTGAGCGACGTCAGAACGCTGCCGTCGGCAAGCACCGTTTCCAGTCCCAGCACCTGTGCGCGGTACATGCCGTAGCGCAGCACGCGGATGCCGCCGGCATTGGTGGCGATGTTGCCGCCGACCGTGGCCGAGCCGCGCGCGCCGATATCGACGCCGAACATCA
>NZ_JAPYKP010000120.1:0-18624 GCF_037179725.1 Mesorhizobium sp. Cs1321R2N1
CGCCGCCGAGTTGCCCATATGGCTGCATCGGTACAATTGGCACCGTCCGCACGGAAGCCTAAAGTCCAAACCGCCAATCAGCCGCCTGGGCCTGACCAAGGACAACCTGTTGAGGCTCCACACCTAGCGAAGGCGTGCCTGCCGTGACCGAGCCGGTCGCCATCATGAAGACCGCCAAGAACGTCGATGGCGCCAAGAAGTTCGTCGACTTCATTCTGTCCGATGAGGGCCAGAAGCTGGCGCTGTCTATGGGCTACCTGCCGGCACGCGCCTCGGTCGGCCGTCCCGACTGGCTGCCGGAAGGCGTCAAGGTCAAGGTGATGAAGTTCGACACCAAGGCGATCGTCGCCAAGACCGACGCCGACAAGGCGAAATTCCAGGAACTGTTCGGCGGCTGAACCGTCGATCGCGGCGGGGTGCCGGCAGCGGCATCCCGCTCGCTTCGCCAGAGCAATTCCAGGAAAAGTGCGAAGCGTTTTCCGTCCGGAATTGCGCCGAAAATGAACCGCACCCGGTCGCATTGACCCCAGGAAACGCAATCATGCCGACACGCATCAGGGAAAGCCGTGGCCAGGAAATGGTCCTGACGGTGGCGGCGACCGTCGTCATCGTCCTGCTTTCGATGTCGCCCATGCTGCGCCTCGTCAAGGAGATCGTGGCGCCCGGCGGTATCTTGTCGACCGCGGCCGCGGAAGCCGGGCTGAGAAGCCCGGCAACCTGGATCGCGACCTGGCACACGCTGGTCGTCGGCATCGGCGGCACGCTTCTGGCGGTGCTTTCGGGAACACTGGTGGCCGTGCTCGTCTCGCTGACCGACATACGCTGCCGAAGCGCCCTGGTGCTCTGCTACGTCATGCCGCTGATGATCGCGCCGCAGGTGACGGCGCTGGCCTGGCTGCAACTGTTTGGCCCGGCGAGCCCGTTCCTCAAGCTTTTCGGGGCGGCTCCCCCGCTCGGCACGAAGAACCCGCTCTATTCGACCTCGGGCATCATCCTGCTGCTTGGCGTACAGTACGGGCCGCTGGTCTTCCTGCTGGTGCGGGCCGGCTTGCGCAAGCTGCCGCGCGAACTGATCGAAGCCGCACGTGCCGGCGGTGCAAACTGGTTCACCGTACTGGCTACCATCGTGCTGCCCTTGATGACGCCCTCCATCATGGCGGCGGCAGCACTTGCCTTCGTCTCCTGCGTCGGCAATTTCGGCATTCCGGCCTTTCTCGGCATTCCCGCCAACTGCCTGGTGCTGCCGACGCTCATCTATCAGAAGCTGGCCGGCGGCGGTCCGGCGGTGCTCGGCGAGACCGCGTTCCTGTCCGTGCTGATCGGCATGATCGCCATGGCCGGCATCCTCGCCCAGGAGGTGATGAGCCGCCGTCGCGACTACCGCATCTCTTCGACATCGCCGCCGGCCGAACCTTATGAACTGGGCCGCTGGCGGCCGGTCGTCCAGGCCGGCATGTGGCTGCTCATCGTATTGGTGCTGGTCCTGCCGCTGTTCGGGCTGGTGCTGACCTCGCTGGTGCCGGGCTACGGCATTGCGCTCACCGCCAAGACGGCGACGCTCGACAATTACCGTTTCGTGCTGTTCGAGCATGATGCCGCCACTCGCGCCTTCTTCAACAGTTTCTGGCTGTCGATCGCTGCAGCGTTCTTCGCCGTCATCGTTGCCGTACCGGTGGGTTACCTGATCGCCTGGGGCAAGCAGCGCTGGGTGCGGCTGCTCAATCTCTCGGTCGAACTGCCCTACGCCTTGCCCGGCGTTGTGCTGGCGATCGCTTCGCTGCTCTTGTTCCTGCGGCCGATCCCGCTGACCGGCATCCAGCTCTACAACACTGTCTGGATCATCCTCTATGCCTATCTCGCCCGCTTCCTGGTGCTAGCGCTGCGGCCGACCATCAGCGGCTATCACCAGATCGACCGGGCACTGGAGGAGGCAGCGCAGGTGGCGGGCGCCGGCCTGTTCACACGCATGCGCACCATCATCTTTCCGCTGGTCGCGCCGGCTGCGGTCGCCGGTGCCCTTTTGATTTTCATGACGGCGCTCAGCGAACTCACGGTCTCGGCATTGCTGTGGTCCTCGGGCTCTGAGACCATCGGCGTGGTGATGTTTTCCTTCGAGCAGGGCGGCGATTCCAACTATGCGGCGGCGATGTCCGTCGTCACGGTCGCCGTCACCTTCGCACTGATGCTGGTGACCAACCTGCTTGCCCCTCATCTTCCGAGCGGAGTTCTGCCATGGCGCGACTGACCCTGGACCATGTGACCAAGAGCTTCGCCGATTTCGATGCCGTGAAGGATGTCTCGATCGATGTCGCTGACGGCGAGTTTCTGGCGGTGCTCGGACCTTCCGGCTGCGGCAAGACGACGTTGCTGCGGCTGATCGCCGGTTTCGAGAAAGTGACCTCGGGCGAAATCCGCATCGGCGGCGATGTCGTTTCGAACAGCGGCGGCAGCATCGCGCCGGAAAAGCGGCGGGTCGGCATCGTCTTCCAGAATTACGCCCTGTGGCCGCACATGAGTGTCGCCGAGAATATCGGCTATTCGCTGAAGGTGGCCAAACTCGACAAGGTGGTTGCGCGCCAAAAAGTGGAAGACGCGCTTGCCTTGGTCAATCTGCAGGGCCTGGGTGAGCGCAGGCCCGCCAATCTTTCCGGCGGCCAACGCCAGCGCGTGGCATTGGCGCGCTGCCTGGTGGCGACACCCTCGCTGGTGCTGTTCGACGAGCCGCTCGCCAATCTCGACGTGCATCTCAGGGCCTCGATGGAGGACGAGTTCGCCGCCTTCCACAAGCGCACGGGCACGACCATCGTCTACATTACCCACGACCAGACCGAGGCGATGGCGCTGGCCGACCGCATCGCGGTGATGGATCGTGGACGCCTGGCGCAGCTTGCGAGGCCGCGCGACCTCTATCATGAGCCGGCAAATGAAATCGTCGCTTCCTTCATTTCGCAAGGCATCCTGCTGCCGGCGGAGGTGCTGACGGGCGAGGAAAGCGGCTATTGCAAGGTCCGGGTACTCGGAAGCGAGCTGGTGGTCCGCTGCCGGCGTGGCGAGCGGCCGCGCGCCGGCGCCAGGATCTGCTGCCGCTCCGCCGACATCGGGATTTCGGCCGATGCCTCGGGCTTCGACGGTCTCGTCAAGCGGGCGGTCTACCAAGGCGGCGCGGCGCGCATCGAATTCACGCCCAAGGCCGGTCCCGACCTCACCTTGCATTTCGAACAGCCCGATCCGGTTGTGCTGGAGAACGGGGCGCAGGCGCGCCTGCGCATAAAATCCGGCTGGCTGATCCCGGCGGCGGGAGCAGCCTCGTGATGATGCTGGACCTGCTTGGCGGTTTCGGCGAAAGGGGCGGCACCAGCCCTCGCCGTGAGCAGCGGCAATGATCGCATCCTGCTCGATGTCGTGCCGACGCCTCGGTAACACGGCCCTGCCCGTGATGATCCGGTCACCAACCTGTCAGCGGCCAAATTGCGCCAATCCAATGCTAACGCTTGAAGCCGCCGCTATTTCATTCCACATCGGTCAGGATGAAGGGCGAGACAGGAGAGCGGCGTCGGAATTTGCTGTGGGGTATCCCCGCATCGCTGATCCTGCATGCGCTTGTCGCGGGGCTCCTGATCTATGGCCTGCCGACGCCTCGCCAACAGCCGCAGGAGGAGGAGCCGGTCAATGTCGCGCTCGTGCCCCCGCCCGAGCAGCCAAAGCCGAAACCGGCCCCTGTACCGTCCCCTAAGCCACCGGAACCGAAGGTTGAAAAACCGCCTGAGCAGAAAGTTGAAAAGCCGGCTCCGCAACCTCGGAAGCCTCCGCCAATCGAGGTGCTGAAGCCTGTTTTTCAGTTCGGCGACAAGGATGCGGGCCCCCGGAAATCCCTGGATGGGGCCAGCGCTCAAGACAGTCCGTCGTCGCCGACCAAGGATGCGAAACCGCCGGTCGTGCAGAAGCCTGCTGAGACCCAATCCGACGTGCCGGCAGGCACCGAGAAGCCGGCGGATTCAGCTGAGGCCGGCGAAAAGCCGGTAGCCCACGCGAAGGACACGGAGCCCGCGCAGGACAAGCAGGCAACTCTGACCCAGGATGCAGATAAGCAGCAGGCCGCCAAACAACAGGCGGGATCGCAGGATGCCGCCAGGCAGACAGGCGCGGCACCAACGCCGCTGGCCACAGACGGGGACGGTGAGGTCGAGCTTCCAATGTCGGCTGCGAAGCCGGAGCCTAAACCGACAAATACGCCGAAGCCCAGCTCCTCAAAGGTTGCGAAGTCCCGAAGTGGGGGCGCCGGAAGCCCAGGTTCCACTGATGTAGCCAGCGCCGCATCGCGCAGGTATTCAGGCCTTCCGGGCGTTCGCAGGCTTTACTCGCAGGACGCTACGGGTGACGCGCTGGCCACGACCTCGATGGGTGGCGTGCCTCGCGGTCAGCGTGGTGCCAAACTTTGCGCCAGCGCGTTGCAGCAGCAATTGCTGGACGCCTCCTATTTTCCCATTTTGATCCCAAGTGTTCCGCTGAAGGCCGGCAATGTCCTTGACGCCCCTGACGTTGCTTTCCGTACCTCAACCACATGGTACCATCTGGGCTTCCGCTGCGAGGTCGACAGCGACGCGACCAGGGTCTTGTCCTTCGACTTCCGCGTCGGAGCTGTGATTCCGCCTGGCGAATGGGCGCGCCTTGGACTACCCGCTCGCTAGGCCGATACACCCAGCCCGGACAATTGCCGGCTAACTTCATGCCAGTCGGCGCAGATGAAATCGGCACCGGCGGCCGTCAGCCGTGCGGCATGTTCCGCATAAGTATGTCCGCCACC
The DNA here is from genome assembly GCF_037179725.1 of Mesorhizobium sp. Cs1321R2N1. NCBI lineage: Bacteria > Pseudomonadati > Pseudomonadota > Alphaproteobacteria > Hyphomicrobiales > Phyllobacteriaceae > Mesorhizobium > Mesorhizobium sp. Cs1321R2N1. The sequence continues at coordinate 4,805 of NZ_JAPYKP010000120.1, forward strand.
GGTATAGCCGACCGCCGTCATGCCGGCGGCAACCGCGCCCTGGATGCCGAAAGGTGAATCCTCGATGACGATGCAGTCGGCCGGGTTGGCGCCCATCTTCGCAGCGGCGAACAGGAAGATGTCCGGCGCCGGCTTGCCGTTCTTGACCATCGAGGAGCTGTAGATCGCATCGCCGAAGAACCGCGCCAGTCCGGTGATGGCCAGGCTGTGGTTGATGCGCTCGACGGAGGACGACGAGGCAACGCAACTGCCGCCCTCGAGCGTTTCCAGGAATGCGGTGATTCCCGGTGTCGGCTTCAATTCCTGCGAAAACAGGGCTTTAGTCTCGGCCCAGATATCGCCATCGGCCGTCGCGGGAAACTGATGGCCGGTCAATTCCTTGATCCTGACGATGATGTCGGCCTGCTTCATGCCGACGCACTGGGCGATGATACCGCCGTGAACGCCCGGCATGCCATGCTTATCGTAGACACGTTCATAGGCCTTGGCGGCCAGCGGCTCGCTGTCGACGAGAACGCCGTCGCAATCGAAAATGATCAGTCTTGACGGCGCCACGCGTTTCTCCCGGCCTCTGTCAGATTGGCACATCGCTATCGACAAAAAGTCAAATGTTCAATAGCGGGCACTCGCGGCCTCGTGAACAGGGGGCCAATAAAGGCCAATTCAAAGCTGGCGCAAGGCATTGCTGGCGCGGGAGGACCCCAACGCTCGTTGCATGGCCTGCCGCGACTGCGCGCGGTCGGGCGTGATCCAGTTCGGTTCCGCGCCCAGGAAGCGGTCGAGGAAAGCCACGGCATAGGCCGGCATTTCGGTGACGTTTTCGCGATAGGACCACCAGGTGCGCAGGTCGTCGGCGCATTTGTCGATGCTAGGCGCTGAACCGAACTCCTGCTCGTAGATGGCCGAAATCACCGAAACGCAGTAGTTGGTGTAGAGAAAGCCTTCCGGCCAGAAGCGGATGATGTCCAGCGTGCCGGCATTCTGATCCGTTTCGATGAGCTGGGTAAGGCCGGAGATCTCCCTGGCCGGCGCCTGCTTGATCAGTTCGCGCAGGACGAGGCCGGCGGCAAAGACGATGAAATCGGCGCGGTCGATCGTGGCGAAGCGCTTCTGCGCTTCCATGACCTCGACCCAGTCGAGAAAAGCCCGGGTCAGCTTCGCCTCGTCGATGTCGAAGCGTACGCCGAATGTGTCCGAAACAACCTTGGCGCTGCCGCGGAAGGTGGCGCGGAACCAGCGCAACTGCCGAAGCCGGTGGCGCAGATCGGGCATGAGGGCCAGTTCATCCCTGAAGGGCAGTTCCATTTCCTGTATCCCGTTTCCCCACAGGCTAGCACAGTCGTGCCCCCGCCGAAATCGCGCGGCGGCCCTGTGGATGACTGTGGTTGAGGCCAATATCATACATATTGACATTCGCGGAAACAAATGTTCTCACTTTGCTGTTGTCGCGTGCCGGTCCAAGGTGCGCCTCGACTGAGGCTTCGGGAGGAGAACCGAATGGCGATTTGGCAGTGGGGACTGCTCCTGCTGGTTATTGTGTGGGCGTTGCAGTCGCTCGGCGTCTGGCTGCAGATGCGGCACTATTCGGATGTCTTTAGGGGCGTCACCGATCAGTACAAGGATGGCTTCGTCGGCGCTGGCAACTTTCGCGGCCGATTTGCCAAGGGAACAATCGCGCTGGTCGTGGTTACGCCCGACCTGATCGTGCGCCGCATGATGGTGATGAGCGGCCGTTCCGTGTTCACCAAATTCAAGCGACATGAAGAATTCGAGGGTGTCCCCCTCGATCGACTCCGGTCCAACCCTGCGATCATGGGGGAGGGGGAACCCGGTGTGGCCGAGGCCGTGAAGCGGGCGATCGAACAGATCGACAAAGCACGGTCGGAGCCGGGGAAGAAGCCGGGCCTGGCCGGCTTGAATGTAGCAAGGGCCTAGAGTCGGATGATTTCCAGGTCAAATCGACCTGAAATCTGAATCCGCCTCTGGATCAAAGGGATAGAGGAGGCCGTGCGCCGACTGGGATCAACCGGCGGGCCGGCATAAGGAGGAGAAATGTCTGTATTTTCGTTGTTGGCGCAGCATGCCGACATGGCCGTGCATAACCTGCATATCGCGGGTGCCATGGTTTCGGACGCTGCATTGCATGGCAGGCTCGCCGTCGAGCATGCTTCCGATCATCTCGTGATCCTTGCGCAGGCGCAGACCGACGGGGCGCCGGTTACCGCCGAGCAGCTGAAGGAACAGCTGAAAAATGTGCAGCAGGAGGAGCAGCTTGGCTGGCTCACTGCCATCGGCAAGTACTTCATCGGCATCTTCCAGAAGGGCGGCGAGGTTTTCGCCGGCTTTGTCACCGGCATCATCCCGACACTTGTCGTGCTGATGACAGCCTTCTACGCCGTCACCGAACTGGTAGGCGAAGAGCGTGTCCACGGCCTGGCGCGTGGTGCTGGCCGCATCGCGCTGACCCGCTATACCGTGCTGCCGCTGCTGGCGGTGTTTTTCCTCACCAACCCGATGGCCTACACCTTCGGGTCGTTCCTGGAAGAGAAGCACAAGCCCGCCTTCTACGACGCGGCCGTGTCCTACGTGCATCCGCCGCTCGGCCTCTTCCCGCACATCAACCCTGGCGAATATTTCGTCTGGGGAGGCATGCTCGTTGCCTTGCTCGATCTCGAGAAGCGGGGCGTTGTCGTCGCCGGTTACCACGTCAAGGTGGCGATCTGGTACGCGATCGTTGGTCTCGTCGTCATCCTGCTCAAGGGCATGCTGACCGAGCGCATCACAGCCATCATGGCACGCCGCCAGGGCGTCGAGCTGTAAGGGCGGGGAGGACATCATGGCCAAGACATACAAAGCCGTAAAAGTCTCCCGGGGTTCCACCGGCTGGGGCGGCCCGCTCGTCATCGAGCCGACCGCGCAGCGCGACAAGGTCGTCTCCGTCACCGGTGGCGGGATCCATCCCGTGGCCCAACTCATCGCCGACATGACCGGCGCCACAGCCGTAGACGGTTTCAAGGCGCCGCCGGTGGAAGGCGAGATGGCGGTTGTCGTCGTCGATTGCGGTGGCACCGCGCGATGCGGCGTCTATCCGCGCAAGCGTATCCCGACCGTCAACCTGACGCCGGTCGGCCAGGCTGGGCCGCTCGCCCAGTTCATCACCGAGGATATCTACGTTTCGGGCGTGAAACCGGCCAATGTCACAATGGCGGACGGTTCCGAGGCGGTCACAACTGCGGGGGGAGCAGCGTCGATGAGTTCTACCAACAACACTGCGACGCCGACGGCGCTGCCCAGCGAGGGTGGCTTGATCGGTTTCATCAGCACGATCGGCCGTGTCATGGGTCGTGTCGTCGGCATTTTCTTCAATGCCGGCCGCCGGACCATCGACCAGGTCGTCCGTAACGTGCTGCCGTTCATGGCCTTCGTGACCATGCTCATCGGCCTGATCCTGTACACCGGCATCGGTGACGTGCTGGCGCAACCGATGGGTCCGCTGGCCAACAACATCGTCGGCCTGCTGGTCATTTCGGCCATCTGCGGCCTGCCGTTCCTGTCGCCCATCCTGGGGCCAGGCGCCGTCATCGCGCAGGTCATCGGCGTCGCCATCATCGGCCCGCAGATCGCCAACGGCACGATTTCGCCGGCAATGGCGCTGCCGGCGCTGTTTGCCTACAACACCCAAGTGGGCTGCGACTTCGTCCCGGTCGGCCTTGCACTGGGTGAAGCCAAGCCGAAAACCATCGAAATCGGCGTGCCGGCGGTGCTCATCAGCCGCCAGATCATGGGTCCGGTCTCGGTGCTGATCGCCTGGATCGTCTCCCTGATCGTGTTCTGAACACCAGAAATAACGAGGTTCGCCAGATGTCGGTTCTTCTCAAGACACGGGTCACGGCAATAGGACCCGAAGTGGCGGACCTCGCCGAGGGCGGCGTGGTCATCCTGTTCGCGGACGGCTCGCCACCGGAGCTTGCCGAGGTTTCCGTGCTCCACAAGACGGAGATCGGACCCAGCGACGGCGCGCCTGAAAAGGGCGCGTCGATCACCCTTGGCCCGGTTTCGGCCGTTATAACCGCCGTCGGCTCCAGCGCCTGGAGCAAGGTCCTCGAGATGGGCCACGTCGTCATCTCGTTCAATGGCGCCAGCGAGGCCGAAAGGCCGGGCGAGATCTGTGCATCGCAGGTCGATACGCAAGCGCTCGTGGCCGCCCTGAAAACAGACGCGATCATCACCATCGCCGCCTGAAAGCATTCGCGCCCCAGCCGGTCTGGCTTTGGCGTCCAAAAAAAAGCAGAGTATTTGCCATGGAACGCTCGACCATCGTCAGAGTGCATGAAGGTTTGCACGCCCGTCCCGCCACGCGCTTCGTCAAGCTCGCCAAGGCTTTCGAATCCGACGTCGAACTGGTCAAGGACGGCAAGGCGGTCAGCGCCAAGAGCTCGGTCAAGCTGATGCTGCTGGCGGTCAAGGAAAACCAGGAAGTCACCGTGCGGGCGAACGGCGCCGATGCCATCGAGGCGATCGAGGCGCTGATCGGCTATCTCGAGAACCCCAAAGCGGGTCTCGACGACGGCGAAGCCCACGCCCCGGCGAATGACGCAGGCAAGGAAGCGGCGCCTGAGTCCCAATCCGCGCCGGCGGCACCAGCCGAAGCGAATGGTTTGCGTGGTGTCGCCGCAAGCGAGGGCGTCGCCATCGGGCCGGCATTCGCGCATTTCCCGCCTGACATCGCCGGACAGGGCCGCATGTTGCAAGCCGATGAGATCGCCGGCGAAATCGACAGGTTCCGCGCCGCCGTCGCCGCTGTCCAGGCGCGCATGGATCGGGCGCTGGCGCAGGATAGTCTGTCGGCCGGTGACCGGGGCATCGTCGCGGCGCTCAGGGATATCGCGGCCGACGACAGCCTGACCGGCGAGGCCGAGAAGGCGATCAAGGGCGGCAATGACGCGGTCTCGGCCATGATCACCGCCGCTTCCACCATCGCCGCCGATTTCAGCGCCGTCGACGATCACTACCTCAATGCGCGGGCGGACGATGTCCATGCGGTCGGACGGCAGATCTGCCTGGTGCTGCTGGGCCAAGACGACGTCAGCCTCGAAAATATTTCGCAAGGTGCGATCCTGATCGCCGACGACATCGGCGCCTGGGACCTGGCGCGTGCGCCGCTGAAACGCATCGGCGGCGTGGTGTGCGGCCATGGCGGCGCCACTTCGCACATCGCCATCATCGCTCGCTCGCATGGCATTCCGGCGGTACTGGGCCTTGGCGACCGGATCAATGCCTTGCGCACGGCGCAAGAAGTAGCGCTCGACGGCAATACCGGCCAGGTGATCATCGATCCCGATGCGGCGACATGCGCCGATTTCGCCGGCCGGGTCGAAGCGGCGGCGAAGGAACGTGCCGGCCTGGCCGCCTTCAAGACGGTGACGCCGAAGCTGGCGGACGGCAAAGTGATCGAAGTCGCGGCCAATATAGGCTCGCTCGAGGAGATCGAGGCGGCGCAGGAAGCCGGCGCCATGGGTGTCGGCCTGTTCCGCACCGAACTCCTGTTCATGCGCCACATGCACCTGCCGTCGGAAGACATGCAGGCCGAGACCTATGCGGCGCTGGCCAAGGCCTTCGCGCCTTATCCGGTCATCGTGCGCACGCTCGACATCGGCGGCGACAAGCCGATTGCCGGCATCGAGTTTCCCGAGGAGGAAAATCCGTTCCTCGGCTGGCGCGGCATCCGCATGTGCCTCGACCGGCCCGATATCTTCAAGCGCCAACTCAGGGCGCTGCTAAGGGCCGCCGTACACGGCAACATCAAGGTGATGCTGCCGATGGTTTCCGATCTTGGCGAGGTGCGGCAGACGCGCGTTCTTGTCGACGAATGCGCCGCCGAACTCCAGGCCGGAGGCGTGCCGCACGCGACGTTCGATCTCGGCGTGATGATCGAAACCCCGGCCGCCGTGCTGATCGCCCCGGCACTGGCCAAGGAGGTGGCTTTCTTCTCGATCGGCACCAACGACCTGACCCAGTACATCATGGCCGCCGACCGGCTCAACCCGACCGTTGCGAAGCTCAACGACGTCACCAATCCAGCCGTCATGTCTGCGATCGAACTGACGGCCAGGGCCGGCGTCGCCGCCGGTATCATGGTGGGCATGTGCGGCGAGGCGGCGGGCCGGCCGGATCTCATCCCCGCCTTCCTGGAGATGGGTCTCACCGAACTGTCGATGAGCCCGGCCTCGATTCAGCGCGCCAAGAAGACGATCATGGCGATGGCGGCCGGGGAGTAGCCCTGCGGCCGCTCTGTTTTCTGAACTGCGCCAGGAGGCCTTATGGCAAATGCGCGAGCAAGGTGGCGAAGACAGGTGTCAATTCATCGGCCGGGCTCGTTTTGGCGCAGGCCTGGATGATGCGGTCGCGGCGGATATCGGCGGCCAGGATCGCGATTTCCAGCATGTCGGGCTCCGGCGCGTCGTTGCGGCCGTTTGTCGCCAGCCCGCAGGCCAGGACGACCGGCGCCAGGCAGCTTATGTCGAGCGCCCTATCACCCATTGCCGTCGCTTCCGGGGCGGTGTCATCAAAACGGATCGGGCGCTGGCCGAGGCACTCGATCAGCAACGCCGAACACGTCGCCGCGATCGCCTGCAGTCCAGCTCCAGGCGCGGCCAGCGCGGCCAACAGATCGCCATGGCGCTTGCGCATGGCCGCGTGGACGGCGGCGAACCCGGCTTCATGGACACGGGTATGGTCGATCTTCAGCCCGGCAAGCACCGCCTTGGTCAGATAATACATGTCGCGCCGGAACAGGCGCTCGGCGCTCAATTGCTGGTTTTCGTCCCCTGCCGGGAAATAGGTGCCGAGGCCTTTTACGATCGTTCCGTCGACCCTTATCGGACGTTCATGCGGGACGAAGGATTCGGCGATCGACAGCGCTTCGTCGACGGCACTCGCGGCATGGCTGAGCAGGCCTTCGATGCCTTTGCCCGGAAACGGCGGCAGATGGCTGGTCGCTTCGTGCAGCAGGCTGGCCTCGCTGGCGCCGTCATGGCGGCTCTGGCGGATGATGTCACGGACTTCCCGCAGCCGGTCCTTGAGGTTGACGCGGACATCTTCGGAGATTTGTCGGAGCATCGCGGTTCGCCTCGAATGTGCCGTGCGGGGCCACCTGCAATGGCCCGCCCACCGACTCTACATTGTTCCTATCGATTGGTAGATCAATAGGCGATACTAGACCAGCACGCAGAATCGGCGACGCGCGCGCGTCCGCCGCCGCGGGGAGGGATCATTTGGCCAGGGGACGACAAACCGACGAAAGGCGGGCCGATGAAAGGCGGGCGGGAGCCGAAGCGACCGAGCAGGTCGTCAGCGAGAGCCGGACGGACCGCCTCAGGATCCGCGCCGCCTGGATGTATTTCGTCGAGCAGATGACGCAGAACGAGATCGCCGACGTGCTTGGGGTCGGCCGTGTCACCATCGTGCGCATGCTGGCGGAGGCGCGGTCGCGCAACGAGGTCAAGATCACCATCGAGAGCGAGCTTCTGGAGATAGTGCGGCTGGAACGCGCGCTCGAAAAGACCTTCGGTCTGCAGCAGGCGCTGGTGGCGCCGCTGACAGCGGCCAATGCCGACCCGATCCCGGCAATCGCCGCCAAGACCGGCATGTTCCTGTCCGACGCGATGAAGTCCGGGATGCAGGTCGGCGTCGGCTGGGGCAATACGCTGTTCCACACCTTGCCGTTCATCAGCGCCAAATCGCTGACCGATTTCAAGGTGATTTCGCTGCTTGGCGGCGTCGGCATCGCACGCCGGACCAACCCGGCCGAGTTCGCCTGGCGCTTCGCCCAAATCTTCCAGGGCGACGGTTATCTGATGCCGACGCCGGCCGTCGTCGACAGCGTCGAGACCAAGATCGCGCTGGTCGAACGTTGCGGTCTGCAGGAGGTTTTTGAAATGGCCGACGCGCTCGATGCCGTTCTGCTGAGTGTTGGCGGCATCGCTTCAGCCACCACCTTCTCGCGCGGCGGCTTCCTCAGGGAAGCGGACCGGGAGGCGCTGCTGGCGCGCGGCGCCGTCGGCGACCTCCTGTTCCATTTCTACGACCGCAATGGCGATCTGGTCGACCATCCCGTCAACAACCATGTGATGTCGGTGAACGTCGACCGGCTGCGCAAGGCGCCGATCCGCATTCTGACCTCCGGCGGCGCGGAAAAGACCGATGCGCTGCTCGGCGCCATGAACCTGATTGCGCCGACAATCCTGATCACCGACGAGGAAAGCGCAAGGCGGATGCTGGAAGCGGTCAGCGAAAGCTGAACGAACTCGTGGTGTAATCCGGCCAGGCCTTGTGTTCGTCGAAAACAGCGGCAAGGTCAGGCGTGCCGACCAGTATTCCACCCAGCACCAGCGCCGTTGCGATTCCGACACCATTGCCGCCTGCAACATCGTGTTCGACACTGTCGCCGACGCAGATCACGCTGCCGTGCTCTGGTTCGCCGGCCAGTGCGAGTGCCGCCTCGAAGATCGCCGGATAGGGCTTGCCGATGCGGGTGACACCGCCGCCCAGGGTTTCGTAGAGATCGGCGATCTCGCCGGCGCCGAAGCGAGGTCCGACCGCCGTCAGCATGATTTTGTCGGGATTGGTGCAGAAGCACGGCACTTGCCGCGCCGCCGCCGGGGCGAGCAGCCGGCGATAATGGTCGAGGTCGTGGCGGTCCCCCTCGCTGGCCGAAATCAGCACCAGTTCGGCGTCTTCGCCAGCCTCCGCCAGCCCGAAGGGCAGGCCTTCGATCGCGCTGCGGTCGCCGTCGCGGCTGATCAGCAGGCACCTCGTGCCGGACCGCAAGGCTCCGGTTGCCGCCATCTCGTGGAAACGTCGCCACGCCACCTCGCCGGAGGACACGAAATGGTCCCAACTGCCGGCCTCGAAGCCAAGCTTCAGCAGGCGTGCCTCGTTGGGCCGGGCGCGCTTGCCGGAATTGGAGATCAGCACCACGGTCTTGCCGGCGCGCTTCAGTGTGGACAGTGCCGCCACCGCGCTGGGATAGGGAGCCTGCCCGTCATGCAGCACGCCAAACTGGTCGAGCAGGAAGACCTGATAGCGTTCCGCCAGCGGCCCGATGCCATTGAGACGTTCGAGCTTTTTCGTATTCATAGAAGCCCTGCCTCGCTTGCGCCTTTCAGCGCCAGCCGTGCCGTACCCGCGGCGGCCTCGTCCGACAATGCCGGCAGGAACGCGACGCCGAGCTTGCGCTGCCGGATCGCGCTCCACACCGGGTTAGCGGCGCCGCCACCGACGCTGCGAATGGAGGTCAGGGCCGGCGCGCCAAGTTCGGCCAGCCTGCTGTAACCAAGCGCCTCAATCGCCGCCATGCCCTCGAACATCGCTTTGAGGTAATCGGCATCGTCAGCGGGCCGTGGGGTGAGACGCGGCGGCAAGGCCGGATCGGCCACGGGAAACCGTTCGCCAGCCGTACCAAGCGGATAGTAGTCGAGGCCGGTCTCGGTCGTGGGGTCGATGATCGCGCTGAGTTCGATGATCCGCGCGAGCGGAAAATGCTGCGCCAGCACCTTGCCGCCGGAATTCGAGGCGCCACCCGCCAGCCATACATCGCCGAGCCGATGGCTGTAAATGCCGAAGCGCGGCGCCGAGATCGGCCGGTCGGACAGGATCTTGATGGTTAGCGAGGAGCCCAAAGCGGTGACGCCGTCGCCGGCCGCGGTGGCCCCCGTCGCCAGGAACGAGGCACAGCCGTCAGTGGTGCCGGCAACCACGACCACATCGCGAGGCAGGCCGAAAAGCTCCGCGGCGGCCGCGGTGAGCGTGCCGGTGACATCGCCCGGTTCGATGACATCAGGCAGCAGGTCCATGCGCATGCCGGTGGTCGCGATCCAGTCCGGCCAGCGGCGGGCCTCGACATCATAGACGGTCTTGAGCGCATTGTTCTCGTCGCTGACGCCGAAGCGTCCGGACAGGTTGCCGGCGATCCAGTCGGCCTGGTGCAGCACGGCCGCTATGCCGGGCTGAGGCTGGAACCGCAAGGCTTTGGCGAGGCCGGAAGTCGCCCCGTGGGCGGCGCTCGCCGCCGGCGCCTCACGGGCGACCATGGCCAGGATGTCGGCGTCATCGATCTTGTCGTTGTACATCAGCGGCTCGGCCAGCGGCCGCCCATCGATGTCGACCGGCAGCAGCGTGCCCGACGTGCCGTCGACGGCGACGGCCCGGATCGCGGCGCGGTCAATGCCCGAAAGCAGATCCGCCAGCGCCGCCTGGACCGCTTGCCACCAAGTCCGGGGATCACGGGGGTTCTGGCCAAATCTGTCGAGTGGCACGGCGGATTGGCCGGCGATGGAAAAATCCTGACGCATGGCGACGGCGCGGGCGCCGGAGGTGCCGATGTCGATGCCGACGACAAGTGGCGTCATGTCGTCCGTCCCCTGTTAGGCCGTGCTGGCGGCGTTTAGCTTCTGGCGATACTGCTCGGCGTCCCAGTTGACCAGCTCGTCGTTCTCGGCGGCGGTGAGATAGTTCAGCCGCGCCTTGGCATCGACGCGCGCGGTCACGTCGGCGAGGCAACGCTGCATGGCGTCGGCACCGGCGCTGGCGTCGCCGCGCATCAGCACGCCGGCGCGGGGAAACAGGATTGCCACGGGTGCTGCGCCGACCCGCGCGATGACGCCGGCCACGTCCTCGCCCGGCTCCGCAACGACCGAGCCCTGGCCGAGGAAGATGACATGGTCCGGATAGAGGCTGCCGGCCTCGGCCATATCCAGGCTTTCCGCATCGAGCGCGACCGCGTGCGCTTCGCCATCCGCCGGCAATCGGTAGTCGCCGGCCAGCGCCGTCAAAGCGGCGATATCAGGTGCTGCGGTCGTGCGCGGCTGCCGAGCCAGCAGCGACCGGACGCGGTGCAGCAAGGCTTCCGCCGCGGCGACGGTTTCGGCGGCGACCACCAGCCCGTGATTGCCTAGGATGAGCACGTCGACCCCCGGCCGCAATTTCTCGGCAATGCCGCGGGCGAGCGGTAGGCCTGGCCGGAAATAGGGCACCCAGGCCCATTTGATGTCGCCCAGCCGCCTGGCGACCTCGGCCTCGCCATCGGCTTGCACGGCAAGCGAAATCGTGTCGACGCAGTGGACATGCAGAACCACGCGTTGCGGCATCAAGGCATGCACCGTGGTCTCGATCGACGGGCGCAGGCCACGCGGATTGAGGTCTTCGATGGCGAAGGCCTGTGGTTTGTCGGCGACTGGATCACGCTGTTCGACGGCCTTGAGCAGCGGTGCCATCGCCACCGGCACCATGATGTCGTCGCTGAGCGCATCCTTCAGCCAGGTCCCCGAGGCCTTGATCCACAGCGTGTCGCCGGCCTTGAGCGAGGTGTTGCCGCCCGCCGCCTGCGTCATATGCGGGTTCAGCCCGATGCTGGCCGAAAGCGCCCGCAAGGCGGCCAGTTCCTGTGCATCAGCTTGGGTTGCCATGGCCCTTTTCTCCAGCGCTCGCACAAAATCCCGTCGTCGGGACCGGTGTTGGCGATGGTATCGCAGATGTGAGTGATCTGCGTCAATGCTGATCTACTATCGTCAAATCAGCTTGCAATCCAACTAATGTTGAGTAAGTTGCACCAATTGCCACGGAAAATGGCGTCAGGGAGGAAAGGGTTGAGCGACCTCGGCCGCCAGCGTCAGATCGTCGAACTGCTGCGGGACCGCCCGTTCGCCTCCGTGCGCGAGTTGCAGGAGCGGCTCGGTGTCTCGGCGGCGACGGTCAGGCGCGATATCGACCGGATCGATGAGGCCGGTGAAGCCCGCAAGGTCTATGGCGGTATCTCGGCACTCGACGGCGCTTCGCATGCGGGCGTCGCCTATGCGCGGCCCTATGACGAGAACCGTGACCTTGCCGTCGAGGCCAAGCGGCAGATCGCGGCTGTCGCCGCGACCATGGTGCGCGATGGCGATGCCGTCATCGTCCATGGCGGCTCGACCTGCTTTCATCTCGGCGTCAAGCTCGCCGACCGCAGCATCCGGCTCTACACCAACTCGATGCCGCTCGCGGCCTATCTCAGCGATCATGGCCATTGCAGCCTGACGGTTGCCGGCGGCGACCTGCACCGCGAACCAGGCATCATCCATTCGCTGACCCAGGCAACGCCTTTCTATGCCTCGAAATTCTTTCTCGGCACGCAAGGCCTCAACCAGGAAGGGCTGCTGGAATCGCATCCGCTGCTGGTGCGCTCCATCGTCGACCTCAGCCTCTGTGCCGATCAGATCGTGGTGCTGGCCGACAGCCGCAAACTGTCGATCCACGCCCGCAATGTCGCGCTGCCCCTGTCGCGCATCGGCACGCTGGTCACCGATGACGGGCTCTCCGATGCCGATGCACGCATGCTGGAGGATGCCGGCGTCATGGTGCGGATTGCTTCAACCTCGGGAGCCCTCGCGTGAACGTGGCGGTGCTCGACTTCGGCAAGACCAATTCGAAGCTGTTCGTCTTCGGCCAGGACGGACGCATCCTCGACGAGCGCCGCACGCAGCCGAAATGGACGCGACAAGGCGGTTTCAGCGTACTCGACGAGGCCGCCCTCCATGGCTGGGCGCTCGGTGCCGTCACCGACGCGGTCGAAAGCCACGGTGTGGAAGGAGTGATGGTGTCGGGCCATGGCTGCACCTTCGCCCTTGTCGCCGACAAGGCGCTGACCCATCCGATCCTCGACTACGAGCAGGAGCCGCCGGCCGAAATCGCGGCGCGGATCGACCGCCGTATTCCGGATTTCGCCGAGACGTTCTCTCCCCGCCTGCCGCTCGGCTTCAACTATGGCCGTCACATGCTGTGGCTGCAGGAAGTCGATCCCGACACGTTCGCGGCGGCGAAATGGTTCCTCGGCTATCCCCAGTACTGGAGCTGGCGCCTCGGCGGCCTGCCGGTCTGCGAAGTGTCCTATCTCGGTTGCCATTCGCATTTGTGGGCGCCGCGCGAACGCGACTTTTCCTCGCTGGTCGACGCCGAAGGCTGGCGCGGCCAGATGCCGGCTTTCGAACGCGCCGGCTCCGTCATCGGCGAGCAGCGCTTCGGCAGTGCCGGGCGCCCCATCGCTATCCACAACGGCGTCCACGACTCCAATGCGGCGCTGTATGCCTATCGACGGCAAGGGCTTGGATCGCTGACCGTCGTGTCGACCGGCACCTGGGTCGTCGTGCTCAATCCCAACTGTCCGCTCGAAGCGCTCGACCGCGACCGCGACATGCTGGTCAATGTCGATGTCGACGGCGGTCCGGTGCCGACCATCCGTTTCATGGGCGGGCGCGAATTCGCCGTCATCAGCGGCGGCTGGCAAGGCGCCATCCCGAATGGCCCGATACAGCAGGCGATCGATGCCAGCCTCATGGCGCTGCCGAGCTTCGCTCCGGGCGGGCCGATGCCGGATCGTCCTGGCCGGCTGGTCGGACGCATGCCCGATGCCGGTGAACGCGCGGCGGTGGCGCTGCTTTACGTGGCGCTGATGATCGATCTCTGCCTCGACCTCATCCATTCCGACAATACCGTCATCGTCGATGGCGGACTGAACACCGGCGGCCTGCTCGCCGGGCTGCTGGCGCAGCTGCGTCCCGGTCAGGCCTTCCTGCAAGGTGCCTCGCTGGAAGGCAGCGCCGCGGGCGCCGCGGCGCTCGCCTTCGAGAGCGTGGGCCGCGACTTCGCCGCCGAGCCGCCGGAGCCGGTGCAGGCGACACAATTCGGCGGCCTCGCCGGCTATCGCGACACCTGGCGCGATCGCGTTGCCGGGCATGATAGCGCCGCCAGGGCGGCCGGGGGTGTGCGATGAGCGCGGCAGTCCAGAC
>NZ_JAPYKP010000121.1:0-18465 GCF_037179725.1 Mesorhizobium sp. Cs1321R2N1
GTCGACATCGTGCTGATACTGGCCGACACCGATGGATTTCGGCTCGATCTTGACCAGCTCAGCCAGCGGATCCTGCAGGCGCCGCGCGATCGACACCGCGCCGCGCAGCGACACGTCGAGGCCGGGAAATTCGGCCGCCGCCGTCGCCGAGGCCGAATAGACCGAGGCACCCGCCTCGCTGACGATAACCTTGAGCGGCTTCGGGCCTGGCCCCGCTGGCATGTCCGACAGCATGTCCGCCACCAGCTTCTCTGTTTCGCGGCTGCCGGTGCCGTTGCCGATCGAGATCAACTCGACCTTGTGCTGGCGGATCAGCGCGGCAAGCTCGGCCTGCGTACCACGCACATCGCTCCGCGGCGGGAACGGATAGACCGTCGTCGTCGCCAGCAGCTTGCCGGTGCCGTCGACCACCGCAACCTTGACGCCGGTGCGGATGCCGGGATCGAGCCCCATCGTCGGCCGCGAGCCGGCGGGAGCCGCCAGCAGCAAATCCTTCAGGTTGCGGGCAAAGACATGGATCGCCTCTTCCTCGGCCCGCTCGCGCAGATCGCGCATCAGATCGAGTGTCAGGTGCAACGACAGTTTTATCCGCCAGGTCCAGCCGGCGACCTCCATCAGCCAGAGGTCGCCCGGCAGGCTGGCGCCGATGGCGTAGGCATTGGCGATCATCCGCTCGACCGGCTTCACCGGTGAGACATCGTCGGCGTCGACCTCGATATCGAGCGACAGCACCTCTTCATTGCGGCCGCGCAGCATGGCCAGCGCGCGGTGGCTTGGCGCCGTGGACCAACGCTCGACATGGTTGAAATAGTCCGAGAATTTCGCGCCGGCCTCCTGCTTGCCGTCGACCACCCTGGCGCGCAGGAAGGCGCGCTCCTTCATGTAGCCGCGCAGCTTGCCGACCAGATCGGCATTTTCGGAGAACTGCTCCGACAGGATGTCGCGCGCGCCATCGAGCGCCGCCTTGGTGTCGGCCACCTCTTCGGTGACATAGGCGAGCGCGACTTCCGCTGGCACCAGGGAGCGGTCGTTGAGAATGGCTTCGGCGAGCGGCCCCAGCCCGCGCTCCCTAGCGATCTCGGCCTTGGTGCGGCGCTTCGGCTTGTAGGGTAGGTAGATGTCTTCGAGTTCCGCCTTGGTGGCCACCGCCCCGATCTTCGCTTCGAGGTCTGGCGTAAGCTTGCCCTGCTCGCGGATCGAACCCAGGATGGTGCCGCGGCGGGCGTCGAGTTCGCGCAGATAGACGAGACGCTCGGCAAGGTCGCGCAGCTGCGTGTCGTCCAGCCCGCCGGTCACCTCCTTGCGGTAGCGTGCCACGAACGGCACCGTCGCCCCCTCATCGAGCAGTCCGATCGCCGCGGCCGCCTGTTCGGGCCGCGCCTTGATTTCGGCTGCGATGATGGCTGCGATGCGCTTGATGTCGGATGCCATGTCGTTCCCACTCTCGTCGAAAAGAGCGGCGACCATAGGCGCAGACATCAGGTCCGCCAACCATCGCGTTTTCAACGGCGGCGGAGGTCCACAGGAAAGCGCGGACGATTGGATTGTCCGGTCTGGTCAGACCATGCGGCTCAGCACTTCGAAAAAGGCAACGATTTCGAGGTCCAGTGCATCGTCGACCGGCTCCGGCTGCGACGACATCTTGGCGATGACCACTTCGGTCCTAGGATCGACGTAGAGCCACTGGCCATGGATGCCGATGCCGCAATAGGCGCCATTTTCCAAACCAGTCTGATACCATTTGTTGCGGTAACGGCCTTTCGGGAACAGCGGCAGCATGGCACCGCGCTGCCAGGCTTCTGAGCTGCCGCCGGTGCTGGTGGTGTCGCGCACCCAGGCCTCGGGCACGATGCGGCGGCCATTGGCCTTGCCGCCTTGCCGCATCATCTCGCCGATGCGCGCCAGGTCACGCGGCGTCACCGAAATGCCGCCTGCGGTACGTGCCGTGCCTTCCATGTCGACACCGACGGAGGCCTCACTGACGGCCCCAAGCGGCAGCCACAGTTTCTCACGCATCAAGTCGCAGAAGCGCTGCCCTGAAGCGCGTTCCAAGAGAAGGCCGAGCAGGTCGGAATTCGGCGAACGGTAGCGGAAGGTCTGGCCATGCGGCTCGGCAAGCCGCTGCAGGGTCAGGATGAATTCGCGCAGGCTTTCGGTGCCGCCGCCGGGGTTCCACAGCGTCGCGCGGCGATAGCGGGCAAAGGCGCTTTCCGGATCGAGATAGGCCTCCTCGAAATCGAGGCTGACGCTCATGTCGAGCACATTCCGTGCGCTCGCATCGCCATAGGCCGAGCCGGCGGCTTCGGGGATGTATTGCGTCACCGGCGCTTCAGGGTCGAACACCCCCTCGCCTTCCAGTATGCCGGCGATGATCGCCGTCATCGACTTGCTGATCGAGAAGATGATGTGGCGCGCGCCGAACTCCATATGCGGCGCGAACCACTCGCCTAAGATCTGGCCGCCTTTCATCACCGTCAATGCGTCGGTGCTGGAGCGAACGAGAAACTCGGCCACCGTCTCCGGCGCGCTCGCGACCGTGACCTTTTCCCCCAGCAAGCCGCCCAAGTCCCGCACAGGAGCCTCGATGACGCCCGGCGCCGCTGCCACGCGTGCCGTCGGCACCAGTTCGCCGAGGTTCTGGAATGACCACCGGTTGAACGGGGCCACGCGCCAGTTGGCGAGCAGCACCTCGTTACGGCCGAATCCGTATTGTGTCTCGAACGCGGTCTTGCCGGCCATCGCGTTTCCTACCAGTCCATTGTTCTTGAAGCTCAGCTAAGCGCCGCTGCGATGGCGTGCACGGCCTTCAGCGTTGCCACGGAATAGGCCATGTTGCTGAAATCCGGGTAGGTTGACAGCTTCACCACCACCATTCCTGTGTTCCAGTCGATATGGATCAACTGTCCGAACACGCCCCGGCACATCAGTGCGCGCGAGCTGGGATCCTCGATCCAGAACTGGTTGCGGTAGCTGCCCTCGGGCAGGCTGGCGGAGAAATCCGGACCATGCTTGCCAGTGCGCGTCGCCTCGATCCAGTCGGCCGGCACGATGCCGCCGCCATTGTCGAGGATCAGTTGGCCAAAGCGGGCGTAGTCGCGCAGCGTCGCGTTGAAGCCGCCATCGGCCAGCGCATAGCCGGCGCTGTCGACGGTGAAGCAGGCGCTTTCGTCGGCGCCGAGCTTTTGCCAGAGTTCTTCGGAAACCAGTTGCGCCAGCCGCTTGCCCGTCACCCGTTCCATGATGAAGGCGAGCACATCCGTCTCGATCGAGCGATATTCGAACGCAGCCCCATGCGGGCGCACTGTCTCTTTCAAGCCCAGGATCAGCTCGAACATGTGCGAGGGCCAGCGGAAATCCGGATCGCTGCCCGGCGGCAGCGGCTTCCAGCCGGTCGCGACATCGACCTGGCCGATGTCGGAATAGCGGTCGGTGTATTCCTCTGAGAACCGTACGCCGGTGGTCATGTCGAGCACGTGCTGGACGCTGGCGCCGGCCCAGCCGGTCGCGCTCAGTTCCGGCAGGTAGTCCGTCACCGGCTTCGCCGGATCGATCAGGCCCCGCCCGGCCAATATGCCGAATACCGAGCCGGTGACGGACTTCGCCATCGACTGCGACAAATGCAGCGTGCGCTCGTCCATACCGTTGAAGTAGCGCTCATAGGCTATCCTGCCGTCCTTGAGCACCAGGAAGCCGTCCGTATAGGTCTCGTCGAGCAAGCCGGCGAGCGTCGAAGGCCTGCCCTCGCTGTCCTCGACAGCCAGCGCGTCGAGATCGACCTCGGCCCGTTCGAGACGATGCCTATGGCCATTGCCGCGCCATACTTCGGCGGTCGGCAGAATTTCCCTGATGTGCTGGAAAGCCCAGCGGTTCCAGGGCGGCCTGTCCCAGTCGAGCTTGGGGGGCGCCATGGCGGGCGGCGAACCCTGCATGATCGGCGGCCGCGGATCGCTGTTGCGATAGGAGTCCATGAAAGGCCATTCCCGGAAAAGAAAAGACCCGGCGGCATGTGCCGCCGGGTCCTTGTGTCTGTGACTATTTCTGCAGTTCGGTCCAGATCTTGGTGTAGATGTCCTGGATTTCCGGTGCGCACATTTTCTGGAATTCGCCCTGTGGCTTGGCGGCGGCCGGAATGACGACTTCCGGCGCGTCCTTCATGTCGGCCGGCATGTACTTGTCCGAACCGGTAATGGCGTTGGCGTAACGGTGGAAGGCCGAGAGGCCCGCCGCGTTTTCAGGATCCATGATGAAGTTCTGGAACAGCTTGGCGTTCTCGACGTTCTTGGCCTCCTTGAGAACGACCACATTATCGCTCCACAGGCCATAGCCTTCCTTCGGATAATTGTAGTGGATAGCCGGATTGGCCAGGCGTTGACGCAGGGCCGAACCGTTCCAGTCGCTGGTTGCCTTGAAGTCGCCGGCGCCCATCTTTTCGATGGTGTTGTACTCCATCGCGATCCAGTTCGGCTTGGCCGCGACAAGCGTATCGCGCACCTTCTTCAGAACCGCCTTGTCGTCGGTGCATTGCTGACCGCCGACATATTTGATCGCCGCGAAGATGACGTCATTCATCTCGGGAACGACGTTGACCTTGCCCTTGAGCTCGTCCGGCGTGTTAAAGATGATGCCCCAGCTGTCGGCCGGTCCCTTGTAGACGTCGGTGTTGACGACGACACCGACGGTGCCCAACGCCCACGGAACAGTGTATTTGCGGCCCGGGTCGAAGTCGGGATTGGCCCATTCGGGCGCAACGTTCTTGAAGTTCTCCATCTTGCCCGGGTCGGTTTCCTGGACGAGGCCTTCCTTGATCCAGATCGGCACGTAGGTCTGCGATGGCACCGCGATATCGAAGCCGGTACCGCCCTGGCGGACCTTGGCCAGCGCGGTGTCGTTGGAATCGTAGTCGGTGATGGTCACCTTGATGTTGTATTTGGCCTCGAACTTCTTGATTACGTCGGGGCTGGTATAGTTGCCCCAATTGTAGATGTTCAGTTCGCCATCGGCGCGGGCGATGCCCGTCGAAGCGAGCAGCGCCAACCCCATGGCGCTCGCTGTTGTCTTCCAGTTCATGGTTTTAACTCCCATTATCGGTTTCAGTCTCGTTTCCTGCTGACGAAGAAAAACAACGTGACGATCGCGACCGAAAGCAGCAGGAAGGCGGTCGATATCGCGTTGATCTCGGGCGTTATGCCGCGGCGGATCTGGCCGAGCATATAGGTGGGCAGCGTGTCCTGGCCGCCCGATTTGACGAACTCGGTGATGACGACGTCATCGAGCGAGATGACGAAGGCCAGCATCAGTCCGGCCAGGATACCAGGCCACAAAAGCGGCAGCGTGATGCGGCGGAAGGTTTTCCACTGCGTGGCGTAGAGGTCGGCCGCGGCGCGTTCCAGCGTCAGGTCCATATTCTCCAGCCGCGCCCGGATCGGCAGGTAGGCAAAGGGAATGCAGAAGGCCGTATGCGCGGCGACCAGGTAGCCGATGCCGGAATAGCCGGTGAAGATCTTGATGCGCGAGAAGAAGATCAGCAGCGCCACGCCGGTAACGATCTCGGGCACCATCAGCGGCTGGTTGATCGCCGCATATTTGAAGGTGAGGCCGGGATAGGACTCCGTGCGTGTGGTGGCGAGCGCGGCCATGGTGGCGAAGATGGTCGACAGCACCGCCGCGATGGAGCCGATCTGGAACGAACGCAGCGTCGCGTCGATGACCTGCGTGTTCTGGTATGCCGACTGGAACCATTTCAGCGAAAAGCCACCCCATTCGGATGTCGAGCTCGCCGCGTTGAAGGCGTAGATGACCAGCACGATGATGGGCAGATAGAGGATGACAAAGCAGGTCGCCGCGATCGCTGTGAAGCCGGTCTGATGCTTGATGGAAAAGTTCTTAGCCATGCCGCACCCCCGACTTGCCGGCATTGCGCACGTAGGCAAGCAGCGCCACCATGACGATGATCATCACCGTGATCGACAGCGCCGAGCCCAGCGGCCAGTTGCGGCCCTGTCCGAACTGCAATTCGATCAGGTTGGACAGCATCATGTTCTTGCCGCCGCCAAGCACGCTCGGCGTCACGTAAGCGCCCAATGCCGGAATGAAGACCAGGATCGAGCCGGCGATGACGCCGGGTTTGACCAGCGGGAAAATGATCTTCCGCAGCACCTTGAAGCGTGTCGCGTAAAGGTCATAGCCAGCCTCGACCAGCCGGAAGTCGAGCTTCTCCATGCTGGCATAGATCGGCAACACCATCAGCGGCAGGTAGACATAGGCCATGCCGATCAGGATCGCCGTGTCGGTGTAGAGCATCTGGACCGGCGCCGAGACGATGCCGAGCTTGAGCAGGATCGTGTTGACGATGCCTTCGTTGCGGATGATCTGCAGCACGGCGAAGGTGCGGATCAAAAGGTTCGTCCAGAACGGGATGGTGATCAGGAACAGCCAGAGATCCCTGGTCTTTTCGCTGCGCGTCGCCATGAAATAGGCCGTCGGGAAACCGAGCGCCAAGGTGGCGAGCGTCGTCACCACCGCAAGCTTGATCGAGCGCCAGACGATGGTGACATGCGCCGCAGCGAGCGACAGCGTGTCGTCGAAAATATCGCGTTCCAGGAAGACCGATGTCCAGGCGTCGGATGAGAACTGCCATTTCACGTCGCCATAGGCGCCGGGGGTGAGGAACGAATAGACCAGCACGATCAGCAGCGGGCCGGTCGCGGCAAACAGAATGACCAGCAGCGCCGGCGCTGACAGAAGCCAGCGGTCACGGACATCGCGCCGTTCCGCTGCCTTGGCGACTTCTTCCGCGGTCGCCATCAGTCCCTCAGCACTTGCGCGGCGTCGTTGCCGATCATGATGCCAACCTTGTCACCGCGCTCGAAACCGCAGCCGGCGCTGCGCGTGTTCTGCTGGCGCACGGTGAAGGCCTCGCCGATGTCGAGATGGACATGGATATGCGTGTCGGTGCCGAAATAGACGATGTTCTCAACCGTGCCCGACAGGTCGCCCTTGTCCTTCGACAACTTGGCATGCTCGGGCCTCACCACCACGGTGGCGTTTTCCTTCGGCTGGAAGCCTTCGGCGACGGTGGCATCGATGACCGCACCGGATTTGAGTGTCGCGCGCGCTTTGCCATTGCCGGCGCCTGAAATGGCGGCGGTGAGGAAATTGGTTTCGCCGATGAAGTCGGCCACGAAGCGTTCCGCCGGCTTGTCGTAGATGTCCCAGGGCGAGCCGACCTGAAGGATCTTGCCCGACGACATCACCGCGATGCGGTCCGACATCGTCAGCGCTTCTTCCTGGTCATGAGTGACGAAGATGAAGGTGATGCCGGTTTCGTTCTGCAGCCGCTTCAACTCGATCTGCATCTCCTTGCGCAGCTTGTAGTCGAGCGCCGAGAGCGGTTCGTCGAGCAACAGCACTTTCGGCTGCGGCGCCAACGCCCTTGCCAGCGCCACGCGCTGCTGCTGGCCACCGGAAATCTGACCGGTGCGGCGGCCGGCCAGCGCTTCCATCTTGACCAGCTTCAGCATCTCGGCGACGCGCGCCTTGATCTCGGCCTTCGGCTTGCCCAGCATTTCCAGGCCAAAGCCGATATTGTCGGCGACCGTCATGTGCGGGAACAGCGCGTAGGACTGGAAGACCGTGTTGACCGGCCGCTTGAAGGGCGGCAATGGCGCGATGTCCTGGCCGTAGAGCAGGATCTCGCCGGCGGTTGGAAAGTCGAAGCCGGCGATCAGCCGCAGCAAGGTGGTCTTGCCGCAGCCGGATGGTCCCAGCAGCGTGAAGAACTCATTCTCGCGGATGGACACCGAAACCTTGTCGAGGGCAGCGACCTGCCCCTCACCCGATCCGAAAATTTTGCTGACGTTTACTACCTCAATCGCATTCCGATCCGGTTTGTCCGGCACGATTACGCCTCACTGTTGACCCCGCTCTTGCTGGCGGAGCTTTTCCCCTGTTGGATGTGACCACACGGCCGGTAGGTTGGCAAGCCCGGCATTGAATCACAGTTCAGTCAGTCTTTTAGCCAGCAAGCCTCATACCATTATCAGGCCTGATAGGTGATCTTGCCGCCGCAGATCGTCGTCACCGGCCGCAGCTTGTGCAGATCGGCCGGCGCCGTCTTCTCGATATCGGCCGACAGCACCACCAGATCCGCCATATAGCCTGATTTCAGCATGCCTTTGCGGTGCTCGGCGAATTCGGCATAGGCGCCCTCGACCGTGTAAGCTGCGATCGATTCATGCAGCGAGAAGCGCTGGTCCGGGTCGCTTTCTGCCCAAGGTTTGCGCAGCACTGCCGCCTGGATGCCCAGGATCGGGTCGATCGGCGACACCGGCCAGTCCGAGGCGAACACGACGTGGGCGCCGGCGTTCTTCAAGGTCCGCCAGGCATAGCTCAGCGGCCAGCGGGCCGGGCCGATGCGCGACACGGTCGGCTCCAGCGGAAAATCCATGGCGCCGGGCGGATGCGGCGGTTGCATGGAAGCGATGACGCCGAGTTCCGCAAAACGCGGCACATCCGCGGTGGTGGTGACCTCGATATGCTCGACGCGATGCCGGCTGTCACGCTTGCCATTGGCTTTTTGCGCTGCCTCGTAGCCGTCGAGCACGGCACGCACCGCGCCGTCACCGATCGAATGCACCGCGATCTGCAGCCCGCGCCTGTCGACGGCGACAGCCAGATCGATGAACTGCTGCTGCGTGAACAGCGGCTCGCCGACCCAGTCGGGCCGATCGGCATAGGGTTCGACCATGACAGCCGTCCAGGAATCGAGCACTCCGTCGTAGAACACCTTGACCATGCCCGATGACAGCCACTCGCTGTTATAGCGCTCGGCCATCACGGATGCCTTGTGGAGCATGTCGAGCGTCATGAAATTCTTGTAGTGGAAAGGGATCTGCACGCGGCAGGGCAGGCCTTCCCCGGCCTCGATCTCGGCCAGCAGTTCGAGCTGGTAGAGATTGCCGTCCATGTTCTGGATCGAGGTGATGCCGTGGCGCGCGCACCAGGCAAGCCCGCGCCGCATGATATCGCGGTCGGCGGCGCGTTCGGCGGCCGAAGGCGTCGGGTCGGGCTCGCCGCCGGTCGCCAGGCCCAGCCGCACGCGGCCTTCGCCGGCAAGGTCGAGAACCGGGCCGAAGGCCTCGCCCTCGCGCAGTTCACCCGCTGCCAGGCCGTCGTCGCCCATGACAATCTCATTGCCCGGACCAAGCGTGCGTCCATTGAGGATGCCGGCCATTTCAAGAGCCTTGGTGTTGGCCCACATCGTATGATGATCTGGCGCGGCCATGACAAAGGGCCGGTCCGGCAGGATCGCATCGAGATGATGACGCGTCACCCGCTCGTCGTCGAGCACGGTGTAGTCGACGCTCTGCCCGACCAGCATCCGCGCGTCGGGGTGCGTCGCTGCATAGTCGCGGATCGCCTTCTGCAGCGCCTCGAACCCATGCACGCCGGCCAGTTGCAGATGGGCAAGCTCGGCGGCGCCCGAAAACAGATGCATGTGGGCTTCGATGAAGCCGGGCAGGACCGAACCGCCCTTGGCGTCGATGACCCTGGTACCCGATCCCTTGAACTCTTCGATGGAGGTGCTGCTGCCAATGGCGATGATGGCGCCGTCCTTGACGGCAACGGCCTCGGCGGCGGGATTGTCACCGTCCATGGTCAGCACACGACCGTTGACGACAATCAGATCCGCACTATCACCCGCACCCGTGACCGACATCGCGACTCCGCGTTTTTTGACGACTGACCGAGACCGGCAAAGCTCGCGTCCAACGACCTGCACACCACGGCGCGGCGCTATCGGACAACGAATGATGCCAGTGCGCTGTCTTCGAAATTCCCCTTGTTATCCCTAGAGACAGCGTGGATAAAGAATGCGACTGATTATTCGCGTTTGTCAACATGCCGGATTTAGAATGTATTGTGGACAGAAGCGCTTCGCTTGTGTTGGGACCAGGCGGGAACGAGGGCATCAAGCAGTGAAGCGCAGTCTCGACCGCAAAACCAGGATAGCGCTCGAGCCGCGCAAGCAGCCGCGGCAACAACGGTCCAGCAAGGTGGTCGACAGGATTCTCGACGCGGCGCTGATCCTGACGCGGGAGCAAGGAACCAAGACGCCGACGACGCTCGCCATCGCGCAGCGTGCGGGGCTGTCGGTCGGTTCGATCTACCAGTACTTTCCCAACAAGGAAGCCATTCTTCTGGATCTCGCCCGGCGCTGGCTGTCATCCTTTCCCGAGGTGATCGCGAGGCGCATCAAGGTCGCCCCGCCCACCAACCGCGAAGAGTTCCGGCGCGAAGTTCGCAAGCTCTTCATCGACACATCGAAGCTCTATCTCGAAAACGCCACCCTGATGCCGGTGATCGAGGCCATCTCGGGCAATGCGGACCTGCGGCCGATCCAGAACGAATATGACGACCAGATCATCGCCCTCTATGCCGCATGGTTGCAGCATGTGAACCCGGCACTCGAAGGCAAGATCGCAAGCCGGCTCGGCGTGGTGATGATGGAGGTCGGGCATGCCTGCCGGCTCGTGGGGCTGAAGAAGGACCGCAGGACATTCGACCTCATCGAGGACGATGTCGAAACCATGTGGCTCGCTCTGCTGAGCCCCTATCTCAATCTTGGCTGACCGGTTTCAACCCAATTCCGGACGGAAAACCGCTTCAAACTTGTCCTGGAATTGGCTTAGTTGCGCACTTTGAGAGGAACTTCATGAAGACTGTCTATTCGCCGCTTCACGCCGGTCATGCCGGCCAAATGGAACTGGTTACCTCAGCCATCGTGCCCGGCTTTGAAAAGCCCTCGCGCGCGGAGTTCATCAAGGCGCGGGTCGAAAGCGAGAAGCTCGGTCCGATCATAGCGCCGGTCGAGCACGACCTTGCCGCCGCCAAGCGCGTCCACAGGGCCGACTACATCGACTTCCTGCCGACCGTCTGGCCGCAATGGGTGGAATCCGGCTTCACGGGCTCGGCCATGCCCTTCACCTGGCCGACGCGCGGCCTGCGCGGCGACGTGCCGCCCAAGCGCATCGATGCCCTGCTCGGCTACTATTCCTTCGACGGCGGCGCCACCTTCGTCGAGGGCACCTGGACCGCGATCAAATCGTCTTTTGACGTGGCGCTGACCGCAGCCGGCCTGGTCAAGGACGGCGAGAGATCGGCCTTCGCGCTCTGCCGTCCGCCCGGCCACCATGCCGGCGCCGGCTTCATGGGCGGCTATTGCTACATCAACAACGCTGCGGTCGCCGCGCAATGGTTTCGTGACCAGGGTGCCAAACGTGTCTCGATCCTCGACGTCGATTATCACCACGGCAATGGCACGCAGGAGATATTCTATGATCGCGCCGACGTGCAGGTTCTCAACCTGCACGGCGATCCGATGGTCGAGTACCCCTTCTTCCTCGGCCATTCCGATGAGCGCGGCGCGGGCGCGGGCGAAGGTTTCAACATCAACTATCCCATGCCCTTCGGGACCGGTTGGGATGCCTGGAATGCCTCACTCGAGGATGCCTGCGCCAGGCTCGCCGCATACGCGCCCGACATCGTCGTCGTCTCGCTCGGCGTCGACACCTTCGAGAAGGACCCGATCAGCCAGTTCAAGCTGAAAAGCCTCGACTATCCGAAGATCGGCCGGCGCATCGCCAAACTCGGCCTGCCGACGCTGTTCGTCCAGGAAGGCGGCTATGCCGTCGAGGAGATCGGCATCAACGCCGTCGGCGTGCTGACCGGCTTCGAGGATCGGTAAGCCTGCCAGCAAATCCAGGCGAGCAACGACAGACAGTAAAAGGGCGGCGTGGCCGCCCTTTTTGCAAGCTACGTTGCGATGCCGGTGCTCGGCGCGGCCATTGGCGCGGCTGCCCTGCGTGATCGTCCGAGATAGTAGACCGCCGCCGCCGCGACGACGCCGACCGCCAGGATGGCCGCTGCCAGAACCGGCCGATACCAGAACCAGGCAATCGCGATTGTCGTGGCGCCGACCAGGATCGCCAGGAAGAAGGCGATGATGCCGGTTCCCATCCGCGCCATGCTGCCAAGGAACGGGATCACGTCGAGGATCACGCCGATCGGGCTGAGGAACAGCGCAAAGCCGATGGTCAGCAATAAAAGGCCGGCAACGCGCAGCAGCCAGGTAATCAGCGTGTTGGCGCTGACCGCCTCGGCGAACATCCTGTCGGCCGGCACCGAGCCGGTGTCGACCATCAGCAGCGCATCGCCCGCCTGCGTCTGGTAGGGCTCGAATCGGCTGCCGGCCTGGCGCGCCACGATGCTGACCACGCCGAGCGGCGCCAACTCGTAGCCGATACGGTAGTCGCCTAGCGCAGGCGTCGTGTTGTCGCTGCCGAGATAGATCTTGCCATCGACGATGCTGAGCGGCCTCGTTCCGGTGTAGGCGGTCTTGATCGCGGCTGACTGGCTGGCCGACAACGAAAGACCCTTGTCGCCGTCGATGCGATCCAGCACCGGCGTATCGAGATCGAAAGCGCCAAGCTTGCCCTGTGGAATCTGAAAGGCACGGCTGTGGATCGCCATCGGCGGATTCTGATGGCCGTCGGGCTTCTTGAAGTCCGACGAGTCGATCTGGCTGTCGTCCCACACCTTCGAATAGCTGTAGGTCGTCTCCGTCTCCTCGCCGCCGCCAAACTTCTTGGTGGTTTCCGATTTGGACTCTTCCTTCCACTGATACATCTCGACGCCGCGCGACAGGCGCAGCCCTTGCGCCGTGATGCCGAAATCCGGATCCGACAAGCTGCTGTCCGCCGTCACTGGCCCGCTGACATGCACCAGTTTGCCTTCATTGGCGGCATCGGAACTATCAGCCTCCACCGAGACCACGGCACCAGAGCCCTCGGCCAGCGAGCGCGCCGTCTGCACCGCACGGCCTTCGTTCCAGAACAGCCCTATCACCATCAGCACGATCAACAGCAGGCCGAAGATAACCCCGCCGACCGCGCGCTTGATCCGCCCGAACCACGAGATTGAAGTAACTTCCCGAAATGAATCGCTCATTGTTTCCCCCGAAACCAACCTTGCCAAGACCCGAGTAGCGTCGCAGCGGACAACCGCATTCCGCGCTGCCGACCTTGCGCTCGACTGCCGGGGGTGCCCACCCCTTCGGCACGAGCGAAACTACCGCAACGGGCCGGACGCTGATATGGCCTACGCGCACAGTCCCGGTATTTTCGCCCCTCAATGGCTTCGAAAGCTCCCCTGAGTCGCAAGCAGAGTCCCCCAGATTCGATTTTGTCAAATCGCGTTTGATGTCGGATTCATCTGCGGGTAGATTAGACCCGAATCAGCCGGTCCTCGGGGGGCGCGGCGACCACCCAAAGTCTCACGTTCCGGACTTCTCCGGCGCCAGACGCGGATGTCTTCGCGTTCCCTGAATGGATTCCGTCTGGTTGGGCGCGGCCCCGCGCCTCGTGTGTGTCTCGTAAAAGTAATGCGTTTTCGGGTTCGGCGGCTGGCTCTCCAGCAACCGGACATCAGCATCGATTCCGGCCAAAAGCAGCAGATGAGCAGTCCCGCCGCGCCTCTTCAATCCGACACATTGGGCTCGCGCCTGACGTCGCGCGGTGATCTCACCAGCTTCTTCATGGAGCTGACCGCCGAGATCGGCGCCGACAGCTACATGCTGGTCGCCATCGTCCATGACCAGGACCGCAACGATGCGCGTATCGTCTCCTCGAACTGGATCTTCGACGCCATCGAGCTGATCGGGAAGCGGCTGATCGCCGGCCTCGCCCAGGGACCGCTCACCGCAGCACCCGGCATCCGTCCGACACCGCTGGTGGCGGCCCAGGCGCCGGATGCCGACGGGCTGGTCTCGGGTGAAGAGGCCCGGCTGCTCGACGTTCTCGGCCATGCCGAGATCTATTCACTGCGGCTGAATGTCGGCCGTCAGCGCCTGTTCGCCTTGTTCTCGGCGGCGGCCGCCGGCCGGATCGACCAGCCGGCACTGATGAAGGCGCAACTGAAATGCTGCTACGCGCTCTCGCACATTCCGCAGTTGATCGCCGCCGCGGCCATGCAGGATCCGCTGTCGGACCGTGAGCGCGAATGCCTGTTCTGGGTTTCGGAAGGTAAGACCACCGACGAGGTGGCCGTCATCCTCGGCGTCTCCTCAAACACCGTCAACAGCTACATCACCCACGCCATCCAGAAATTCGCGGCCAGCAACCGTGCGATGGCCATCGCCACGGCGATCAGGAGTGGCATCATTTGAAACACACCGAGATCAAGGACGCCGCGGAAGCCCTTTTCAACGAGCAGCGCAGCCCTTTCGGCGCCTTCTCGCTGGGATCCGAAACACATCACGCCGTCACCATTCCCGATGCGGTGCGCCGCTGCCGCTGGATATCAGTCGACATCAACGCCTCGGCCTTCGGCCTGTTCTTCGTCAGCCCGTCGCCGGAGCGCGCCCGGCTGGTCCCGTGCTTTGATTCAGATTATCCCAGCGTCGCGGTGGCGTCGAAATTCATTTCAGGCGCCAATGGCGAGGAGATCGTTCGCCACAGCCGGATTTCGACCGAGCCGCGCTGGTGGACGGATGATGGCGTGGCGGCCATGGCCGACGTGTTCGGCAATCTGGCCTGGACCGGACAGATGGCGCCGCTGACACCCGGATCGAGCGGCATTGCCTTTCCCGTCCATGCCGATCGCGGCCAATGCGGCCTTGTCGTCTTCCTGGGATCGGAGATCGCGCTGCCGCAGGATGCGCTCTACGAAATCCACGCTCGCTGCTTTTCGCTGTTCGCCGCCGTCGCGCGGATGCGTCCGGGCGATGTCGGCAGAATGCGGTCGATCTCCAAGCGCGAGCTCGAATGCCTGAAGCTGACCGCCAATGGCAACACCAGCGAGGAGATCGCGCGGCTCCTGAAACTGTCGGTGCACACCGCCAACCAGTACCTCACCCAGTCGACCCAGAAGCTCAACGCCGTCAACCGCAACCAGGCGGTCGCCAAGGCGCTGCGGCTGGGACTTATCGAGTAGCCGCTATCGGCTGACCGAAGCGCTTTAAAACGCCAGCGGTTCGACCTTGCGAATACGAGCCTGTTCGATCACCGCCTCCAGCAGCGCCGTATTGTGCTGGGGGTCTTCGCCCGGTTTTTCGAACGACACGTAATTGACCACGACCGTGTTGCCGGTCTCGCTCAGCGTCAGTTGGAAATAGACGGTCACGCCGGGTGGCCTGAGCTCCAGGTCGAGCACGATGCGTGGGCTGCCGCTCCAGTCGACATGCGCCTCGCCGCCATGGCCGAGCCGCAGCGTACCCGGCATGAAGAACAGCTCCGCCGCTGAATCGACCAGATCCGACAGGCAGGCGAAATGCTCCAGCCGGATGAAGGCGATATAGTCGGCGACGTCGATCAGCCTGAGTTCCACCACCACCTGCTCGATGGCGCTGGCGACGATGATCTCGCGGGATTTTGCGTGCGGTTGGCGGTTCATGAAATCTGTCTGCGCTCAGCCTTTTTCGAGTAGACGATCCGCACCAGTTCGGCGACGGCCTGGTAGAATTGCGACGGGATCACATTATCGACCGAAACTTGCTTGTACATGGAGCGGGCGAGCGCCACGTCCTCGAAGATCGGGATGTTATGCTCCTTGGCGATCTCGCGGATTTTCAGCGCCACGAGATCCTGCCCCTTCGCCACCACGAGCGGTGCCGAGTCCTCGTCGCGCACATATTTCAGCGCGATCGAGAAGTGGGTCGGGTTGGCGATTACAAGCGTCGCGCGCGGCACCGCCGTCATCATCCGCTTGCGCGCCCGGTCTCGCGCCAGCGAGCGCAGCCGCGACTTGACGATCGGATCGCCCTCGGACTGCTTGAACTCGTCCTTGACCTCCTGCTTGCTCATGCGCAGGTCCTGCTTCCAGTGGAAGCGCGACCAGACGATGTCGATCGCCGCGATCAGTCCCATGACGAAGACGATCGCCACCAGTATGTCGACGGCGATGCCGCGGATGACGAGGCCGAAAGCGACCGGATTGGTGATCATCCCCGCAAGCAGCTTGCGGTGATCCTCCGACAGCGTGAAGGTGAGCACGGCGATGGCAAAGCCGACTTTTGCGAGGGACTTCAGGAACTCGACCCAGCCCTGGGCGCCGAACATCCGGTTCCAGCCCTTGACGATCGAGATGCGTGACATCTGCGGCCTGATCCGCTCGCCGACGAATTGCGGCATATTCTGCAGCACCGAGGCGCCGATGCCGGCAACGGTGAGCAGCACCAGCAGGCTGAGTACGGCGCGGCCCACTTCCAGCATGACGAGCTTGTAGAGCGCGATGACATCGGTCTCGGTGTCCATCGGCCAGGCTTCGGGCTTCTCGAGGAACATCGACAGGAACATGCCGAGCTCGACGATCGCGTCCTTGGCATAGAAGACCGTGAACACCAGTATGGCGACAAAGGAGGCCAGGATCGCGGTCTCCCTCGAATGGGGCAACTTGCCCTGCTCGATGGTATCGCGGATCTTCTTTTCCGTCGCCTCTTCGGTTTTCGAGTCCTTGTCGACGGCGTCGGACATGCCTTAGGCGGCGTTCTGCGTCGAGGGAAGTTCGAAGGCGCCTTCGCGCGACAGTCGGATGGTGGTCGTCACGATCGTCTTGCGCGCCGCCATGATGTCGGCGGCGGGAACACCCTCCGACCCTTGCCCGAGTTCGGCCTCGATCATGCGCCGGGAGCGGGCGCCGATCGCCGACAGCACCGCTTCGGCCAGTGCCGCCGACGTGCCGCGCAGCGCCAGCGTGACAAGCTCGGTCGACAGCCCGTCGAACAAAAGCACGCGCGCCTTCTGGGTGAGCAGCGGCAAATCGTCGAAAGCGAACAGCCGAGCCCGAACACCGTCGAGGTCGGGCGTGCCGGCGGCTTCGAGATCCTGCATGACCTCATCGAGCAGGGGCTTTTCCAGCTCGTTGAGCACGCTGGCGACGCGCGCCTGCCCGGCCGAAGTATCCTTGGTCGTGGTGTCCGACAGCACGCTGACGCGCAGCCGGTTCTCGACGATCCTGGTGGCGGCGGCCGGAACATTGGCCATCGTCACCATGCGCTTGATGATTTCGCCGCGCATCGGCTTCGTCAGCGTCAAAAGCACGCTCGCCGCCGCTTGTGGCGCCAATTTCGACAGCACCATGGCCGCCGTCTGCGGATGTTCGCCCGCGAGGAACGCGCCCAGCCGCGAGGGCTCCAGCTTTTCGAGATCGGGCCAGATCGGCGGTGGCCCTTCGGGTGCCGCCTCGGGCTTCTTGTTGCCCATGATGGCGTTCATCTCTTCGGGCGAGAGAGACTCGTTGAGGATGGTGTCCATCCTGTCGGCGGAATCGAGCAGGCCCGCGCCCTCGGTGAACTCGGCCTCGAATTCGGCGACGATGCGCTCGAGATCGCTTTGCGGAATGGTCCTGAGCAGCCGGGCGCCCTCGATCAGCGCCTTCAGCTCTTCCTGCTTGAAGAATTTCAACAGGCGGCTGGCGGACGGCTTGCCCATCGCCACCAGTATGGCTGCCGCCTTCTGTGCGCGCGTCAGGGTCGTCAGCGGCGTTGTCATGCCTTTCGCCTCCGCTGCCATCGGCAAGCCCCGCCAGCCATGTCTAGGCGCCCTTCGTGCCGGCGATGATTTCGGTCAGCCTGATGCCGAAGCGCGAAGGGTCGCTTTCGAGCACGGTGATCTCGCCGCGCGCTATTTTGCGGCCGTTCACCACCACATCGACCGGTTCGCCGATGCGCCGGTTGAGCGCGACCGTCGACCCCTTCTGCAGCGCCATCAGATCGGCAACCGCCATCTCGGTGCTGCCGAGAATGATCTGGACATCGACTGGGATGTTCATGATGACGCTCGAATTGGCTGCAGCGGCGGCCCTGAACGCCGCATCAGGGCGTTGCTCTTCTTCGTGCAGGACCCCGCGCAATTCCTCGATGGCGCGATCGAGCTGCTCGTCCGGCTGGTCGAGCTCTGGTTCTACCTTGGTCTTGGCCATGCGTCGTCTCCAAAAGCTCAGGCGCGCCCGGCACCAGCCGGCATGAGCCCGTCGATAAAGTCCTGCCCGGCATCGAAAGGATGCCTGATTCGGACGGTGTAATTCTGCCCCAGTTTGCCGAACTCGCATACGAACAGCGTCTGGCCGCGCGCGCCGAGGCGGGCGCGCGATTGCGCCGTTTCTTCGAAGTCGATGACCTGGCCTACTTCGAGATTGGCGAGATCTCCGAGCGTCAGCCGTGCCAGCGGCATGGTGGCTTCGAGCGCCACGGTCGAGCGCATCACCTCTTCCGAAAAGCGTGCCCGCCAGCTGGTGTTGTGATCGTCGTCGCTGACGCTTGCCGTCCCGTCGCGGCCGGCCAGCACGATACGCTGCGGCATCGTCACCGTGATCGAGCCGCTGTCGACCGGCGTCGAGATGCCGAGGACGATGCGGATCGCGGCGCCGTCGCGCAACACGTGTCGCCTGGCCTCGATGCCCGACATGGCC
>NZ_JAPYKP010000122.1:0-18230 GCF_037179725.1 Mesorhizobium sp. Cs1321R2N1
CACGATCAGCGCGCTGACGCCCTTGCGTCCGGCACGTCCGGTGCGGCCGCTGCGGTGCAGCAGCGTTTCCGGATTGGTCGGCAGGTCGGCGTGGATCACCAGTTCGAGGTTGGGCAGGTCGATCCCGCGCGCCGCGACGTCGGTGGCGATGCAGACTTTCGCGCGGCCGTCGCGCATCGCCTGCAGCGCATGGCTGCGTTCGTTCTGGCTGAGCTCGCCCGAGAGCGCGACGACGGAAAAATTGCGGTTGTTGAAGCGGGCCGTGAGATGATTGACGGCGGCACGCGTGTTGCAGAACACCAGCGCGTTCTTGGCCTCATAGAAACGCAGCACGTTGATGATGGCGTTCTCGCGGTCGGCCTGGGCGACATTCAGCGCCCTGTATTCGATGTCGAGATGCTGCTTTTCCTCGCCGGCGGCCGAGATGCGCACGGCATCGCGCTGATAGCCCTGGGCGAGCGTGGCGATGGAGCGCGGCACGGTGGCGGAAAACATCAGCGTGCGACGGTCGGCCGGTGCGGCATCGAGGATGAATTCGAGGTCCTCGCGAAAGCCGAGATCGAGCATCTCGTCGGCCTCGTCCAGCACCACGGCCTTGAGCGTCGACATGTCGAGTGAATTACGGGTGATGTGGTCGCGCAGCCGGCCGGGCGTGCCGACGACGATATGGGCGCCGCGCTCCAGCGTCCGCCGTTCGGTGCGCATGTCCATGCCGCCGACGCAGGATGCCACCGTGGCGCCGGTCGGCTCGTAGAGCCATTCGAGCTCGCGCGTCACCTGCAGCGCCAGTTCGCGCGTCGGCGCCACCGCCAACGCCAGCGGCGCCGCTGCCGGGCCGAAACGTGCCGCGCCGTCGAGCAGCGTCGGCGCCAGGGCAAGGCCGAAGGCGACGGTTTTGCCCGAGCCGGTCTGTGCCGACACCAGAGCGTCGGCCTGCCCGAGCTCCAGCACCGCCTTCTGCACCGGTGTCAGGTCGGAATAGCCGCGTTTCTCCAGCGCTTGTGCCAGCGCGGGAACAATACCTTCGAAGTTGGACATCTCATTCTTTCGGAATTCAAGGGATTGCTCTTACGAAGCACATCCGGGACCGGCACGCGTGCCGGTCAGACAATCTTTGGGTGTTCGTACTTCTTGCGGTGGCCATTGTACAGTGCAGCCCGCCGCGCTTCTTCCCTTCTCCCCTTGTGGGAGAAGGTGGCCTCGCGAAGCGAGGTCGGATGAGGGGTGCTCCAGCTTGGCAAGGACGGAGTTCCGTTACCCACCCCTCAACCGTCTCGGCGCTGCGCGCCGATCCACCTTCTCCCACAAGGGGAGAAGGAAAAGAGGCGCCAATTGACTCCTGCGGCAAACCGCGTAAAAGCCCGCTTTGAACGGGATCGTTTTTCGATGCGCGGCCTTTTGATGGCTCTTCTTGCATTCGATGCCCCCAGCCTCAATGCAAACCATTGGGCCGGGCGTGTCGGCGCGTCGCCTCGTTTCGGCAAAACCCCATTCTTGGCCAAGAAAACTACCAAAACCACCAAAACGGTGTGATTCCCTTGGCCTAACCACCCTCTCCCGGGTCCGGCCCGGGGGACGGAACCCGCACTTGGCCGGCGGGTTTTCTCCAAAAACCAAGCGGAGAGGGACAGGAGATTTCTATGAGTTTCAAGGTTGCAGTCGTCGGCGCCACGGGCAATGTGGGCCGGGAAATGCTCAACATTCTGGAAGAGCGCGGCTTTCCGGTCAGCGAAGTCGTGGCGCTCGCCTCGCGGCGCAGCATGGGCACGGAAGTGTCGTTCGGCGACCGCACGCTGAAGGTCAGGCCGCTCGACCAGTATGATTTTTCCGACACCGACATCTGCATCATGTCGGCCGGCGGCAACGTCTCCAAGGAGTGGTCGCCGAAGATCGGCAAGCAGGGCTGCGTCGTCATCGATAATTCATCGGCCTTCCGCTACGACCAGGACGTGCCGCTGATCGTGCCCGAGGTGAACCCGGACGCGATCTCGCTGTTCACGCGCAAGAACATCATCGCCAACCCGAACTGCTCGACGGCGCAGCTCGTCGTGGCGTTGAAGCCGCTGCATGATGCCGCCACCATCAAGCGCGTCGTCGTCGCCACCTACCAGTCTGTATCCGGCGCCGGCAAGGAAGGCATGGACGAGCTCTTTACCCAGACCCGCGCGGTGTTCGTCGCCGACCAGGTCGACGTCAAGAAGTTCACCAAACGCATCGCCTTCAATGTCATCCCGCATATCGATGTCTTCCTCGACGACGGCTTCACCAAGGAAGAGTGGAAGATGGTCGCCGAGACCAAGAAGATGCTCGACCCCAAGATCAAGCTGACGGCGACCTGCGTGCGCGTGCCGGTGTTCATCGGCCATTCGGAAGCGGTCAACATCGAGTTCGAGAAGCCGATCACCGCCGACGAGGCGCGCGACGTCCTGCGTGAAGCGCCTGGCTGCCAGGTCTTGGACAAGCGCGAGGATGGCGGCTACATCACGCCGCTGGAATCAGCCGGCGAGGATGCCACCTTCATCTCGCGCATCCGCGAGGATTCGACCGTCGACAACGGCCTGTCGATGTGGATCGTCTCCGATAACCTGCGCAAGGGCGCGGCGTTGAACGCGGTGCAGATCGCCGAACTGCTGGTCGAACGCGGGTTGATCCAGCCGAAGCAGAAGGCGGCTTAGTTTTCGCTCACGGGCCGTATCGCCGCTGCCGCGGCGGGCCCTCCGCGAGGGCGCCGGACGACCGGCGGCCCGCCGTCGCGGGCTCGGCCTTCGGCCGGATGCCTTTCCTTCTCCCCGTTTAGCGGGAGAAGGTGCCCGAAGGGCGGATGAGGGGCAGCGCCGGCCATGCCGATTTGGCGCTGCCGGGTCATGAGATTAGCCGTCAAAGCCGCTCTGCGCCGATTTCAACTCGCGCCATCCATACTCAGTTCGCGCAGCACCGCCATCGCCTCCTCCGCCCGCCCGGCCGGCACAAACAGATGGTCGTGGTAAAAACCCGAGACCGGATTGACGCCCATGCCGGCGGCGACGAGGCGTGCGGTGATGGCGGCGAGGAAGCCGACGGCTTCGAGCGATAAGTGGATGTTCAGCGTGATCATCCGGCAGCGGAACGAAGCCTCCAGCCCCGTGGTCCGGGCGGCTTCCTCGGTCACGATCAGCGCCGTGCCCTCGCGCTCGCGAAACACCATCACCGGCTCCAGGCCTTCGGGCTGCGGCACGTGCGGCGCCAGCGTGGCAAAGACATAGGTGCCATCAAGCAATTCCGGCGTCATCGACGCCAACAATGTCCTCAGATCGGTCTCGCCGGTCATTTGTCGTCTCGCCTGGTGCACTGCCCGCTCCTCAATAGCCCCGCCATGGACGAATGCCGATAGCTCCGCTGGCAGCAGAGTCCTCAGCATGGTGGAAATCGGCGCCAAGACAAATCCAGACACGTGTCGGATCGCCGCCTCACGGCACGTCCTTGGTTCGACCCCGCTGAAAAGGGGCCAACCATCAGGAGGGAACACCATGAGCATCTCCGAAACCGCGCCCGTCTCGTCCGGCGCCTTAGGGACCGGCCGCGTGCTCAGCGGCCTCATCATCCTGTTCATGATCTTCGACGGCGCTATCAAGCTGCCGCCGCTCGATATCGTCACCCAGACGATGGTGCCGCTCGGCTGGCCGGCCGACGCCAATGTCGCGCGCATGCTGGGCATCATCGGCCTGGTCTCGACCGCGCTCTACGCCCTGCCGCGCACCTCCGTGCTCGGCGCCATCCTGCTCACCGCCTATATGGGCGGCGCCATCGCCACCAATGCGCGTATCGGCAGTCCGCTGTTTTCGCACACGCTGTTCGGCGTCTATCTCGGCATCATCCTTTGGGGCGGCCTCTATCTGCGTGACCCCAAAGTGCGCGCTCTGATCCCGTTCAGCCGGTAGCCGTTCCGCGCCAATCGCTGCCAGGTGTCGTCACGATCTTCATTCTTCTCGGGATCAAATTACCCGTCTGAGAGTTAGGGACTTGGCGGCGAGACGGCGATCCGCATGTGAGAGGAACGACAAATGAAGAGAATCCTGACCATTCTGGTGCTGACGACGGCGCTCGGCGCCTGTTCGCAGACGGAAAAAGGCGCGGCCGTCGGCGGCCTCGGCGGTGCCGCGGTTGGCGCGGCGGTCGCCAACAATCCGGTGCAAGGCGCGGTTGTCGGCGGTGCCGTCGGGGCCGTGGCCGGTGCGCTGATCGGCCGGGCCAGCGAACCGGGCCGTTGCCGCTATCGCGACCGCAATGGCCATACCTATGTCGATCGCTGCCCAAGCGGTTATTGAACGACCGCATGCCAAAAATGAAGAGCAAACGGCGGGCTTTTGACCCGCCGTTTGCGGTCGATGAATTGGCTGCAACTCGTTTGAGGCACTATCACGGCGCGCGCTACAGGAGCTCCCGGACGTATCGCCAGGCGTCCCGCCCCAAACCCGCGTCGGCGCGGTCATTGCCGCCATGGGCATGCGAGCTTGAGCGCGGCGTGTTTTCACCCGGCAGGAGAATGCGGTGGCCGGCGTCGGGAGCCGAAACGAGGCGTGTGGCCTTTCCGGCGTCTTTTCGACGGCGGACGATCGATCGAGCAAAATCCAGGGATGGCCACAGGGCGTCGCCGCCGCCCGCGACCAGCACGATCTCCGCCGAAATAACCTCGACGGGAATGGCGGCCCTGTCCGCTTCCTGTTTGAATCTTGCCAGGCAGTGTTCGAAAAGCCCTCGATAGGACACAAGGCCATCGAGGTAGCTTGCCTTCCAATCCGGGTCTGTTGGAACAAACGGGCATGGAACCCCCTTCAGCGTCCATGACGACCGCTCGGGCCAGCTGATGCCGTCGCGGCCCGGCCCGATGTTGCCCCAGACCACCGATGTCGGGCTGATCGCGACCACGGCATCGATGCGCGGGTCATGCGCTGCCGCGAGCAAGGATGCCTCGGCGCCCTTGGACGTGCCGACATAGATGATGCGCCGGCACCCCAATCCGACAAGCCGGTCGGTCGCGGCGAAAAACGTCTCCAGCGGGATTTCGCATATGCCTGGGACCTGGCCTTCGCCGTCGAACCAGCGGAGGGCAAGGGCAGAGACGCCCACATCGGCGAACAGTCGTGCGCGCTCGACATCGACGCGGCCGCTCGATCCGCCCAGCACCACGACACCTGTCGTGGCATCGACGCATCGTAACAGGGTTCCGGCGACGCCGCCGGACAGGATTTCCTCCGCGACGGCTCGTTCGCCCATTGGATCCTCAGCCGGAAATCAGAAGCTTTTCCAAGGACACAGCAAAGGGCAGGTGAGTGACAATTGCAAACAGCAAAACGGCGGGCACAGGCCCGCCGTTCTGTTTGCGCAAGGAATAGGAAGCGATTACTCGGCGGTGGCGGCTTCCGCTTCGGCTGGTGCGGCAGCGGCCGCGGCGACGGCGGCAGCGGCGTCGTCCTGGGCCTTCTTCAGCAGGGCGGCGCGTTCCTGCGCCTTCTTGCCGGGCTCGGCCTTCTTCGGGTTGGAGCGGGCTTCGCGCTTGGCAAGGCCGGCTTCATCGAGGAAGCGCAGCACGCGGTCGGTCGGCTGGGCGCCGTGCGACAGCCAATGCTTGACGCGGTCGGCGTCGACCTTGATGCGCTCGCCGTCCTTCGGCAGCAGCGGGTTCCACGAGCCGAGCGACTCGATGAACCGGCCGTCGCGGGGCGAACGGGCGTCGGCGACGACAACGTGGTAGTAAGGACGCTTCTTCGACCCCGCACGGGCCAGTCTGATCTTCAGTGCCATTTTCTTTTCTCCTAAAAGCTCTGATTTCGTTGATTGTTCAGGCTGGTTATCAGCCGGTTTTCGTCACGCCGTTGGCAGCGGCGATCTGTTCGTGGTGCCGGATCACTTCGCGGACGACGAAGTTGAGGAATTTTTCCGCGAAATCCGGATCGAGATGCGCATCTTTCGCAAGCTGGCGAAGACGGGCGATCTGCTGCTGCTCGCGCGCCGGGTCGGCCGGCGGCAGGCCATGCTCGGCCTTGAGCATGCCGACCGCCTTGGTGCAGCGGAAGCGCTCGGCCAGCATATGGATGAGGGCGGCATCGATGTTGTCGATCGAGGCGCGGTAGCCGGCCAGGATGGTGCGGGCGTCGGCCATGTCCTTTTCTTCGTTCATAGCGTCCTCACTTTTTCTTGCCGAGACCGGGCAGGCCGCCACCACCGCCAAGGCCGGGAAGCTTCATGCCGCCAGGCAGACCGGGCAAGCCGCCGCCACCCGGAAGACCGCCGGGCAAGCCCTTCATGCCACCGAGGCCGGCGGCCTGCGCCTGTTTCTGCAAGGCTTCGAGCTGCTTGGGATCCATCTTCGACAGGTCGGGCATGCCGCCGCCCATCATGCCGCCCCCGGGCACCATGCCGCCAAGGCCCATCTTGGAGGCGAGGCCGCCCATCATGCCGCGCATCAGGCCACCGCCTTTGCCCTTGCCGCCCATCGCCTTCATCATGTCGGCCATGCCGCGATGCATCTTCAAAAGCTTGTTGATCTCGGCCGCATCGGTGCCGGAGCCGGCGGCGATGCGCTTCTTGCGCGAGTGTTTCAGTACATCGGGATTGGCGCGCTCGGCCTTGGTCATCGAGGAGATGATGGCGAGCTGGCGGCCGAACATCTTGTCGTCGAGGCCGGCGGCGGCCATCTGGTCCTTCATCTTGCCCATGCCGGGCATCATGCCCATGATGCCGCCCATGCCGCCCATCTTCGACATCTGCTGAAGCTGCTGGGCGAGGTCGTTCAGGTCGAACTTGCCCGACTGCATCTTCTTGGCCATCGCCGCCGCCTGCTCGGCGTCGATGTTTTCCGCCGCCTTCTCGACGAGCGAGACGATGTCGCCCATGCCCAGGATGCGGTCGGCGATGCGCTTGGGGTGGAATTCCTCCAGCCCGTCCATTTTTTCGCCAGTGCCGATCAGCTTGATCGGCTTGCCGGTGACGGCGCGCATCGAAAGGGCGGCACCGCCACGGCCGTCGCCGTCCATGCGGGTCAGCACAAGACCGGTGATGCCGACGCGCTCGTCGAAGCTTTTCGCCAGGTTGACGGCATCCTGGCCGGTCAGGGAGTCGGCGACCAGCAGGATCTCGTGCGGGCTCGACACCTTCTTGATGTCGGCCATCTCGACCATCAGCGGCTCGTCGATATGGGTGCGGCCGGCGGTGTCGAGGATGACGACGTCATGGCCGCCGAGCTTGGCCGCCTGCACTGCCCGCCTGGCGATATCGACCGGGTTCTGGCCTGCTATCACAGGCAGCGTCGCGACCTTGACCTGCTCGCCGAGCTGGCGCAACTGCTCCTGCGCGGCGGGGCGCCGCGTGTCGAGCGAGGCCATCAGGACCTTCTTGTTCTGCCGCTCGGTCAGGCGCTTGGCGATCTTGGCCGAAGTCGTCGTCTTTCCGGAGCCCTGCAGGCCGACCATCATGACGACGACCGGAGCGGGCGCATTGAGGTCGATGGCGACGCCCTCGGCGCCCAGCATGTCGACCAGCTCGTCATGGACGATCTTGACGACCATCTGTCCGGGCTTGATCGACTTCAGCACGGCGGCGCCGACGGCCTTCTCGCGTACCTTGTCGGTAAAGGAACGCACCACTTCCAGCGCCACGTCGGCCTCGAGCAGCGCACGGCGCACCTCGCGCAACGCCGCCGAGACATCAGCCTCGGAAAGCGCGCCGCGGCCGGTCAGGCCGTTCAGGATGGAGCCAAGGCGCTCTTGCAGGGACTCAAACATTGATCAACCCACCGCGCGAGAGCGCCTTGGAGTCATAGTGATCCCTGGCGGGCCGATGGCCCTCCACGCCTCTTGTGCGCTCCTGCAGCGATTCAAACATTCGTTTTCCTTTTCCCTGGCACCCGGATGGTGCCCGAGAGGTAATGCGTTCGCGCCCAGTCTCCAAGCAAAAGCCAGTCTCCAAGCAAAAGCCCAAAACCAAAAAGCACCCGGGGGCGCACAGCGCTGCCGGGTGTTGGCCTCCAGGATCTGTTTACAGCACTTGGCCTCAAAGAGGCTTCGGCATCCTGGTCGGCTTGCTCGGAGGGATACTCGTCGCGGAATTGGTGGGCTGTAGACAGGAAATCGGCCGAAGAGTCAAGGCAAGGCCGGTGTCGCGCCGTTTCCCGGACCGCGATCAGGCCGTACCCACGGCGTTCGGAACCTCGGCCGGGACCTTGAGCGGCGAGCGTGGGTGCAGCAATAGAGCAATCGTCAGCAAGCTGCAGGCGATGCCGATGAGGGCGATGAGAATTGCATCCGACACCATCCATCCCGGCCCTTCGAGCGGTTTGGCGGTGAACAAGGCGAAGGAATTGTAGCTCTGCTGATGCGAGATCAGCAGGAAGCCGGTCAAATTGTTGCCGAGATGGGCGCCAAATGCGGCCCCGAGATTGCCGGTGGCATAGACCACGACCGTCAGAAGCAGCGCGAAAGCGGCGATCGAGACCAGGACGCAGGCGTTGATGGCGACCGACGAACCGCCGCTCCAGTGCAGCGAGGTGAACAGCAGGCCGGGCAGCAGCGCCCAGATGACAGGGCTGCGGAAGCGGCTGGCGAGGCCGCGCAGCAGATAGCCACGGAACAGCACCTCTTCCGACGAGGTCTGCAGCAAGGTGAGCGCGACGATCGGGATCGCGAACAGCAGCCAGGACGACAGGCTGATCGTGCCGCGCGCGATCCCCGGCGCCAGCAAATAGAGTAGGATTTCGGACAAAGCCGAGGTGGTCAGCACCGCGATCAGCCCCTTGAGGAAGTCCGGTCGCGATATGCGGCGGCCGGTGCCGAAGAGGGCCGACAGCGGCTCGCCATGCACCCAGCGCATGGCGATCCACAGGCCAATCCAGATCCCGGCGAAGGAGGTGAGCGCGCTGAGGATGCCGATGGGCGAGGCAAGAAAACCCTCCATGCCATATGGCGAAGCCGCCGCCTGCCCGGCGAAGTAAACATGTGTGCCGCCGATCAGCACGGCCGCGGTGGTGGCGCCCCAGAACAGGACCACGATCAGCGTTCCCAGCAATAGACGCAACAAAGTCGTCCTGGTGTTCGGCGTGTCGCGATAGCGCTCGAAGGCAGTGTCGTCGATTGTCACGCTTGTCCTCGATCCGAATCCATCGCTGCTTGATCCAGCTGTCCTTGATCTAGCCGATGGCTTCCGGAATCGGAATCGATATCACCAGGGATACGCGCAAACAGATCGCGCGGCACCCAAGCGCCGCCCGGGTACCGCACGTTCTCCCAGTGTCGCAAGCCGCCGCTTCGGCGACCTCTGGCCTCTGTCAACGCACCACGTACATGATGCGCCGCGTCTGCGGATCGACCAGCGTCGGCTGACCGTTCACATAGACATAGCGATACTTGTAGTCGGGAATTTCGCGCAACTCGACGGTGTCGGGCAGGGTTGCGCCGGTCACCACCTCGCCTTCGAGATAGACGGGGTCGAGGCGATGGGTGTCGACATAGGTCCTGACCTCGGCCGGAGGCCGGACGACGGTGTCGATCGGCTCGCCGGCGACGATCGCTCCGGTGTACTCGGTGGAATAGTTGCCGATGTCGTCCGGCGGCGAGACGACGGCAACGGCGGAGCGCCGCTGCGTCAGCACCACGCGGCTGCCGCCGAAATCGGCAGTGACGTAGTCGGAATAGACCCAGCCCTGGCCGCCGGCTTCGGCGATCGTGCACCATTTGCTGTTTTCAATGCAGCCATTGAGCGTCGCCGACTGGCCGGCGGCCAGCACGCCGATCACCGGATATTGCGGACCCGGGCCAGCGCGCACGTTGAGATCGGTGACCGCCGACACGGCGGTGTCAGCCAAGGCGGCACCCGACATCATGGTGAACACTCCGGCGATTGCGGGAAACAATACGGATTTCATGGTTTCTCTCCGTTTTCGTGGTCCCTCGCCAGCGAAAACGGGGCAGCGGCGCATGCGTTCCGGTTAAAACGCGCGAGCCAACTCACGATTTCCCGTGTCTTTCGGCAAGCTGGTCACAAGATCGTGAACAAAGGCCAGTTTCCGCGCCGTCACGTCCGAAATGACAAAGGGGTAGAGGTCGGGCAGGCCCATGCAGCGGTTGATCGAATTGGAGGCTTCCGACAGCACCAGCCAGCGGGCAAGGATATTGTCGAAGGGCTCGGGCGTCTTTGCAGGCTCCGAGGGCGCTGCCTGCAGCCCGCCACCAGTATCGCCCCGCGGCAGTTCGGCCGCCTCCACCGTCTCCAGCCGGCCGAGCGGGAAGTTGAGCGCATGGACCATCTCCAGCGTGTCGGTGATGTGCAGATGGTGGGCCCAGGTCTCGGCCCAGTCTTCCCATGGATGCGAGGTGGCGTAAGCCGAGATGTGGTCTTGCTGCCAGTCAGGCGCGGCGCCATTGGCGTAGTAGGCCTTCAGCGCCTGTTCGTAGTCGGCGCGTTCGTCGCCGAACAAAGCGCGGAACGCTTCCAGCCCTTGCGGATCGTCGCGGATCAGGCGGTCCCAGTAATAGTGGCCGAGCTCGTGGCGGAAATGGCCTAGCAGCGTGCGATAATTCTCGCCCATCTCGACGCGACGTTTTTCGCGCTCGGCTGAATCGGCCTCGGCGACGTTGAGCGTGATCAGGCCATTGTCGTGGCCGGTTAGAATCCGTTCGCCACCCGGGCCGCCACCAATCGGATCGGCAAGGAAGTCGAAGGCCAGCCCGATCTCGTCCGTCGGGTTCTGCTTGGGCGCCGCCGGCAGGCCGAAGGCGAGCAGCGAATAGATGGCGCGCTTCTTCGCCGCCTCGACGCGGATCCAGCGGCGGCGGTTGCCGTCGACCGAGAGGTCGGGGATCAGCTGGTTCAGCACGCAGCCACGGCAGAAGACCTGCCCCGGCTCGGCCATCCAGTTGCAGGCGCATTCGTCGGCATTGGTGCACTGGATAGCGCCGTCGACGCCGGAAAGGACAAAGCGCGCGCCCTCGGGATCATAAAGCACGAGACTGCTGCAGTTCAGGCACTGGGCGTTCTCGAAATAGAGACGGTGGCCGCAATGCGGGCAGTCGAAAAGTTTCATCTCGGTCTCAATTCATCAGAAGGCACAGGATGCAGGGCGGGCCCGTGGCCAAACGCGAGCCACCGGCCGGTGTTCCGCGGTCCGGCGAGACTATTTCCCTCGCTGATCCAGGCGCGCCGATGCGGTCCATGGCCGGCATCAACGTCTTTCATGCATGGCCTCGCCACAATAATCACTTGATCGTAGGCAAATTCCCCGGCATTCGCCAGCATCGCGCCACAGACGGTGACAAATGCGCGTTTCGCTGGCAAATTCGCAATCGGGACGTGAATCAGGCAACCAGGAGAACAACATGGCATTTCTTGCCAAGGGTAGGATTTTAGCGGCCACGGTGGTGGCGGTGCTGGGGCTGGCAACGGGCGCGCAAGCGGCGGCCAGTTGCGGCAAGACCGGCGCCGGCTTCGACGCCTGGAAACAAGATTTCGCCGCCGAGGCCAAGTCCGAAGGTGTCGGGTCGAGGGGGCTGGCCGCCCTGGCCGGCGCGACCTATGCAACAAGGACCATCTCCGCCGACCGCGCCATCCACAAGGCGTTCAGCGGCTCGGTGGACGATTTCATGAAGCGCCGTGGCGGGTCCGCGATCATTTCCAAGGGCCGTTCGCTGAAGAAGTCGAACGCGGCGATGTTCAACCAGATCGAACAGAACTACGGCGTGTCGCCGGGCGTGCTGCTCGCCATCTGGGGCATGGAGACCGGCTTCGGCGCCTCCATGGGCAACCAGAACACGGTTTCCGCCATTTTGACGCTTGCCTATGATTGCCGCCGCCCCGACTATTTTCACCCGCACGCCATCGCGGCCCTGAAGCTGGTTGATCGCGGAGCGTTGACCGCCTCGTCGGTCGGCGCCATGCATGGTGAGATCGGCCACACGCAGTTCCTGCCCGGAAATGTCCTGAAATATGCGGTCGGCAGCGGAAACCTGCGCGACAAGGCCACCGCTTTGGCCTCCACCGCCAACTTC
Source organism: Mesorhizobium sp. Cs1321R2N1 (assembly GCF_037179725.1). Classification (NCBI taxonomy): domain Bacteria; kingdom Pseudomonadati; phylum Pseudomonadota; class Alphaproteobacteria; order Hyphomicrobiales; family Phyllobacteriaceae; genus Mesorhizobium; species Mesorhizobium sp. Cs1321R2N1. Next base: position 12,015 of record NZ_JAPYKP010000122.1, read on the forward strand.
CTCAAGGGTCACGGCTGGCGGGCTGGCGCCAGCGCGCAGTCGAATATGGGCGCGATCGCCGGCTGGAATTCCGCAAGCGTCTATCAGCAGGCCATCGCCCGCATCGCCACCGCGATCGACGCCGACTGATCGAACCGCACGGCATTGAACGAAGAACCCGGCCTTCGCGCCGGGTTTTCATTTCACGTCGAGCACATAGGAGCAGCCGGCCAGCGTCTTGCCGGGATGGGACTCGACCGTCGAGACGTTGAGCGTGAGCGCGTGGCAAGGCTCAAGCCGCCTGCCTCCTCGGTGCTTTCGGCCACGACCTTCTCACCGAGGAACTTGTCCGGCGTCGAGACCGTCGCCGGGACGTCGAGCTGGCGGGCGAGGTCCGGCGCGGCGATGCCATCAAGCACGGCCATCGGCCCTGTCGCGGTAAAGACGATTGTCTCGGTCTCGCGCCCGAAGACATGGACCGGGGCGGGCAAGTCATATTGGCGCAGGAACGGATTGCCTGACGGACCTTCGTTCCAGCTCAGCGCCTTCGCGGCGCCGGGTTCGCCGGCCAGCCAGAGGGCAAAGCCGTTATAGCTGGGCACGTCGGCCCGGCACTCGATAAGGGCGGCAAGGTCGAGCGAGGCAGGGTTGAAATCCCCGGCCATGGCCGGTGCCGCCAGAAGGACCAGCGGCACCAGGCATCGGCCGGGACAGCGCATCCCGTCTACAGCATGTCGCGGCGAAACAGGATTCGCCGTGACATGCTGTAGGCTTCTGATTTTATGCATGTCGTTGTCCCGAAACCGAGGACACTTCCGGGCGACATGCATTAGCTGTTGCGGTTGCGCGCGGCCAATGTCCGCAGCCTCAGCGCATTGAGGCGGATGAAGCCGGCGGCGTCCTTCTGGTCGTAGGCGCCACGGTCGTCCTCGAAGGTGACCAGCGCGTCGGAATAGAGCGTCTTCCCAGACTTGCGACCGGTAACCATGACATTGCCCTTGTAGAGCTTCAGCCGCACCGTGCCTTCGACGTCTTCCTGGCTCTTGTCGATCATCGCCTGCAGCATCAGGCGCTCGGGCGAGAACCAGAAGCCGTTATAGATGAGCTCGGCATAGCGCGGCATGAACTCGTCCTTGAGGTGGGCGGCACCGCGGTCGAGCGTGATCGATTCGATGGCGCGATGGGCCACGATCAGGATGGCGCCGCCGGGCGTTTCATACACACCCCGCGATTTCATGCCGACGAAACGGTTCTCGACAAGATCGAGCCGGCCGATGCCATTGTCGCGGCCGAGGTCGTTGAGGGCGGCCAGCATGGTCGCCGGCGACAGTTTCTTGCCGTTGAGCGCGACCGGGTCGCCCTTCAGGAACTCGATCTCGATCTCGGTGACGGCATCTGGCGCGTCCATCGGCGACACGGTGCGCTGATGCACGAATTCCGGCGGCTCCACCCATGGATCCTCCAGCACCTTGCCCTCGGAAGAGGAGTGCAGGAGGTTGGCGTCGACCGAGAACGGTGCGTCGCCCTTCTTGTCCTTCGGCACCGGGATCTGGTGCTGTTCGGCGAAGTTCATCAGGTCGGTGCGCGACTTGAACGACCAGTCGCGCCACGGCGCGATGACCTTGATGTCGGGGTTGAGCGCGTAGGCGGAAAGCTCGAAACGCACCTGGTCGTTGCCCTTGCCGGTGGCGCCGTGCGCAATCGCGTCTGCACCGGTCTCCCTGGCGATCTCGACCAGGTGCTTGGAAATCAGCGGTCGCGCGATCGAGGTGCCCAGCAGGTAAGTGCCTTCATAGACGGTGTTGGCGCGGAACATCGGGAAGACGAAGTCGGAGACGAATTCCTCGCGCACGTCGACGACGCGGATGTCCTTGATGCCCATCATCTCGGCCTTGCGGCGCGCCGGCTCCAGCTCGCCGCCCTGGCCGAGATCGGCGGTGAAGGTGACGACTTCGGCGCCGAGTTCGGTCTGCAGCCATTTCAGGATGATGGATGTATCGAGCCCGCCGGAATAAGCGAGCACGACCTTCTTGACGTCTTTGATCTTGGACATTTGGCAGTTCCACGACAGGAGTTCTCGGCGCGCGAGGTATCACGCCGCTTCCAGGCTGCGCAAGGGATGAACACGAGGCAGGTGGTGACACCAGGATCGAGCAGGGCTGGATCAGCACTCTTGCCGTCCGGCCGCTGGCAAGAACGGGCGGCATCCTCTATAGCCTGACCTCCCCAACACAAAGGCCTGCCCATGTCCTTCATTCCCGACACCGCCACGCTGGTCCAGTTCGCGATCGCCACCGTGATCCTGGCGATCACGCCAGGCCCTGATATGACGCTGTTCGTGTCGCGCACGCTGAGCCAGGGTCGGGCCACAGGCTTCGCCTCGATGGCCGGCGCGCTGTGCGGCACGCTGATCCATACCACGCTGGTGGTGGTCGGCGTCTCGGCGCTGATCGTCGCCTCGCCGATGGCTTTCTTCGTGCTGAAGATCTTTGGCGCCGGCTATCTCGTCTTCCTGGCCTGGCAGGCGATCGCCAAGGGCTCGGCCTTTTCGCCGGAAAAGAAGACGGGCCCGCGGATCTCGCTGCTGCGTAGCTGGGCCGCGGGGCTCGGCGTCAACCTGCTCAACCCGAAGATCATCCTGTTCTTCATGACCTTCCTGCCGCAATTCGTCTCCGCGCACGATCCGAACGCGCCCGGGAAACTGTTCTTCCTTGGCTCCATGTTCATCGTGCTGTCGATCCCGGTGACGGCACCCATGGTGCTGGCGGCGGAAAAATTCTCGGCGGCGATGAAAGCCAGCCCGCGCGTGACGCGGGTGGTCGACTATCTCTTCGCCGGCGTGTTCTCGGCCTTCGCGCTCAAGATCCTGACGGCCCAGGCGAAGTAGGAGCGTTCTCGTCCTTCCACCAGCTTCCGGCCCAGCGGCCGGCGCTGAGCCAATAGAAGATGCCGCCGACCATGCCGCCACCGAGCACCGCCATGATGGCGCTGGTCTCGGTGACCGCGAAGGTGGAATCGCGGATATTGTCGACCAGGCCGAGGAAAACTCCCGCCACCAGCGCGCCCGCCAGCGCGTAGAACAGCCAGTCGCGCCGGCCGAGGATTTCGGCAATCAAAATGATGATCGCGGCCGGCGCGAAGCCGAAATAAGCGACGAACAGGGCGACGAAAGGAATTGAAAAATAGAGCGATGCAGTCGCCGCCGGATGGGCTTGCGCCGGCGCGTAGCCGAGCGAGGCCAGGAACAGGATGTTGAGGAAGGCGCTCGCCGCCAGCGAGGCGACCGTATAGCCGAACAGGATGACGGCGAAGCGCACGATATAGGCGACCAGACGGTTCATCGGGGATCACGGCCCGTGAGATGACCGGACTTGTGTCCAGCCAGAAGCCAGTAGACCCAGCCGGCGGCAATGCCGGCCGCAGCCAGAAAACCGAGGAAGCCCGGATTGAAAACGAAGCCGCCGGCGGAGCCTGGGACAAAAACACCGAAGACGATCGACGTGACCGCGCCCGTGACGGCGAAGTAGAACCATCCTCGCAGCGCCAGCCGTTCGGCGACGAAGATCGCCGGGCCGACGATCAGCAGCGCGCAGATCGCCACGGTCAACACGGCGAGCGGGAAGGAGGCCAGCCAGTCGAATGTGAAAATGATCGACCAGTTGCCGTCCTCGATCCCGGCCAGGAGAACGATCAGCAGCACCGGCACCAGGATCGAGGTCAGCACAGCGGCGATGTAGCCGACTGCTATCATGGCGAAGCGCGTGAGGCCGGCGGCGAGACGGCTCACACCTCGCCGTGCCCCGCGATCATCATGGCTTCCAGCGCCAGCCGGTCGACCTTGCGCATGCGCTCCGATTCCGACTTCAGCTGGCCGCAGGCGGCCAGGATGTCGCGGCCGCGCGGCGTGCGGATCGGCGAGGCATAGCCGGCATTGTTGATGTAATCGGCGAACTTCTCGATCGTCTCCCAGTCCGAGCACTGGTAGTTGGTGCCAGGCCACGGGTTGAACGGGATCAGGTTGATCTTGGCCGGAATGCCCTTGAGCAGCTTGATCAGCCCCTTGGCGTCCTCGATGGAATCGTTGACGTCCTTCAGCATCACATATTCGAAGGTGATACGCTTGGCGTTGGAGAGGCCGGGATAGGCGCGGCAGGCGGCGATCAGGTCCTTGAGCGGATACTTCTTGTTGATCGGCACCAGCAAGTCGCGCAGGTCGTCATTGGTCGCATGCAGCGAGATCGCCAGCATGACGCCGATCTCCTCGCCGGTGCGGAAAATCTCCGGCACGACGCCGGAGGTCGACAGCGTGATGCGGCGCTTCGACAGGGAAAGGCCGTCGCCGTCGGAGGCGATCAGCAGCGCCTTCTTGACCGCCTCGAAATTATAGAGCGGCTCGCCCATGCCCATCATGACGATGTTGGACACTTTTCGGCCCTCGGCCGGGACGATGGCGCCATCCGGCGTGTCGCGGTCGGGGAAGTCGCCGAGCCGGTCGCGCGCGGTGAGCAACTGCGCCAGGATCTCTTCCGCGGTCAGGTTGCGCACCAGCTTCTGCGTGCCGGTGTGGCAGAACGAGCATGTCAGCGTGCAGCCGACCTGCGAGGAGATGCAGAGCGTGCCGCGGCCTTCCTCGGGGATATAGACGGTTTCGATCTCGACCGGCCGGCCGGCGCCGCGCGGCGGAAAGCGGAACAGCCACTTTCGCGTGCCGTCGGCGGAAATCTGCTCCTCGACGATCTCGGGCCGGGCGACGGTGAAATGCCTGTCGAGTTCGGCGCGCAGGTCCTTGGAGATGTTGAACATGCTGGCGAAGTCGGAAACGCCGCGTACATACATCCAGTGCCAGAGCTGCTGGGCGCGCATTTTTGCCTGACGCTCCGGCACGATGCCTGCAGCGACGAGGGCCTCCCCGAGCTCGGCCCGTGTCAGGCCAATCAGCGACGGTTTTTCGGCCGGCATGGCGCGGGTACGCAAGGCGTCACGGGCACCTTCGGCGGTGAGGTCGAGTGAAAGGGTCATGGTTGCACTGATATAAGCGGTTTACGGCCGATTTCATCCATCGTGCCTGATCTCAAGCGGGGCGCATAGCACAGCTTGGCGGCAGAGTCATGCCGCGGGCGATCGGGCAGCCTGTCCCGCGGCCGGGCCGTGGTGCTCCCCCGGTGCGCCATCGATCACATATTCGTGTCAGCGTAACGGCCGGCGCGCCATCCGCGAACCCTGAATGGGGCAACTGTGCCCCTGCACAATGGGAGTATGCGGAATGAAATCGATCAAGCTCGCCGTCATTGCCGGCCTCGCCGCTCTTTGCGCCTCGCAGGCGTTTGCCGAGGACACAATGGGCACCATGACCATGATGAAAGGCGGACAAGTGACGGCGATCATGCCGGACGGGCACATGGGCACCATGATGCCGGACGCGAAGATGGGCGCCGATATGATGAAGATGGCCAAGCCGATCAAGCATTGCATGATGATAATGACCGACGCCAAGGGCAAAGCCTATATGATCGATACGTCGACCAAGAAGGCCCAGGCCGAATGTGAAAAAATGGCCCTGTGACGATCTCGCAAGGATTGCCCGCCGGCTTGGAGGCCGGCGGGTCGCGCAGCTTTCACTTCGGTTGAAGGAGGCGCTCTCTGGATCATGCTCGCGAGCGGACGCCCAACACCGCGGCCCGTTGATCCCGGGCGATCGACAGACTCTTGCTTGATCGGCGTCATGCCTGTGTTAGGGCTGGGTTTTTCCCGCGAGGACAGACATGGCCGGCCAATCGCGAAGACATCCCATGCTGCGGCGTTCGCGCGCCATGTGGGCCTCGCGCCGCGTCTGGCAGCCGCGCCTGGTGTTCTGGGCCGGTGCGATCTCGATCGGCCTGATCAGCGTGTTGTTTGCCGTGCTGGCCGACAAGGCACAGGCGCTGTTTCATGTGGTGATCGGTAGTGATGGCGGCTGGCGCTTCTGTCTGCCGCTTGCGATCACCCCGCTCGGTTTTGTCCTGTGCGCATGGCTGGCGCACGCCTTCTTTCCGGGCTCGCAAGGCAGCGGCATTCCGCAAGCGATCGCCGCCCGGCACCTGCGCGACGACGACGACCGCAGCCATATCCTGTCGCTCAGGCTGGTGGCGGGCAAGATAGCCCTCACTCTTGTCGGCCTGTTCTGCGGCGCTTCCATCGGCCGCGAGGGGCCGACCGTGCAGGTCGGCGCGTCGCTGATGCTGCAGGCGGCGCGCTGGG
>NZ_JAPYKP010000123.1:0-18189 GCF_037179725.1 Mesorhizobium sp. Cs1321R2N1
ACGCAGCGGCGTCAGACGGGCATTCTTGTGGATGTTCATTCGGACCCTCCGATGTGTACTGAAGCCTGGTAACTCCAGTCTCCTCGGTCCGGTCCGAATGGACAACCTCCCGAAAGCTCACACCTAGGCATTGTTTCGCCGGGGATGCCGGAGAGTTCACACTACAGTGATCGGCGGCAATGAAACCTCGCGCGGCCAAACACGTTCCATGCCTGCAACAGGGTCCAGGTTCCAATGCAAACCGCGTGGTTCTCCAAGCCCGTCCTGGTTTCGGTCGGCGTTACCGGAACCACCCGCAACCTGTCCAACACACAACAGGCCATCGAGTTGCTGACGACACATTGGCGTGATGCCGGCAGCCTGAAACATCAGTCCGCGCTGCGCGCCTGCCGCCGCGCAACGAGCGGCGACGTGCCGCCCGATGTCGCCAGGGAGGCTTTTGTCGAGGCCGCGCGCGAGGCGCATATCCTGGTCGAGTAGGTCGAGCACGGATTTTGGGCCACGGATTTTGGGCGGCCGGCGGATCGCCCTAGATGCCGGAACCCGGCGAATCGCCGTCAGCCTCGCTACCGATCGGTGCCACGACGATGGATGCCAAGGGCGCGCTCAGCCGCCATTTGAGATAGCCGGGCGACCGCTCCAGAATGGCGGAGCCGCCCAGCGATTGCGGCGCCACACGCTGCAGCACCACGGTGCCGAACCCCTTGCGCGTGGTCTGGTCCCGCCGGTCGCCGGGATGCGGCGTCGACGTCTCCTCCCAGGTCAACTGGAATTCACGCTCGCCCACGGAGCCGGGGTTTTGCGCGCCGGAATCGATTGTCCAGGTGATCTCCACCCGGCCGCCTTCGCTGCCCAAGGCGCCATATTTGGACGAGTTCGTGCCCAGTTCGTGGAAGGCCATGCCGAGGTTCTGCACCGCGTTCGACTGCAGCGTCAGGACCGGGCCGGAGAGCAGGATCTGCTCCTCGAGACCGAAGGGCTTGAGATGCTCCTGGATCAGGTCGAACAGGCTCGCCCCCGCCCATTCCGAGGTGACGAGCAGATCGTGCGACCGCGACAGCGCCATGATGCGGGCGCGGATCAACTCCTCGAACTCGCCTGGATCGGTCGAGCGCTTGCTGGTCTCCCTGACCATCGACAGGATGACCGCGAACTGGTTCTTGACGCGATGGTTGACCTCCCGCATCAGCAGCCTGATGCGGCGCTCGCTCTCCTTGGCGGCGGAGATATCGCGGGCGATTTGCGAGGCGCCGATGATCTCGCCATTGCTGTTCTTGATCGGCGAAATCGTCAGCGAGACGGAAATCGGCACGCCATCCTTGCGCTTGCGCGTCGTCTCAAAGCTCGCCACCCGGTCGCCGCTGCGGATCTTGCTGATGATCTCGATTTCCTCGTTCTTGAGGTGATCGGGGATGAGCATGAGGATGGACTGGCCGATCGCCTCCTCGGCGGTATAGCCGAACATGCGTTCCGCCGCCTGGTTCCAGCTTTGGATGATGCTGTTCAGGTCCTTGCTGATGATGGCATCGAAGGAGGAATCGACAATTGCCGCGAGCCGGGCAACGGCGGTCGCCCCCTGTCTGTCGCTGCCGTCGACGTCGTTCATCGCCACCCGCAATTGCAACTTCTCCCGATCAAATAAGGCGCAAACGGATCAAGGCAATCGCCGGCGCGAGGATGGATAGGCTTAACTGCGTTTCACTCCGCCTGTCCCCGCGGCGTCTTGCCATCGCCATTGGGCTTGAGCACGCCGAATTCCTGCGACTTGGCGCCCATCTCCGCCGTCAGGAACCCGTCGGAGGCAAGACCACGGCGCAGCAATTCGCGGACTGCCGCCGAACGGCTGGGCATGCGCTTGTCGAAACGCCAATTTTCCAGTGCTGCCAGCTCATCCTGGGTCAACATGACCTGCAATCGTTCCGGGCGTTCCAGTTCAACCATATAGGCCTCCCGCGTAAGATTTGCACAGTTAGTAACTGTCTCATCGCACTTACAGTTAGGAACTTCCTCATCTTACGTCAAGCGCGGCCAATGGGCGGATGTAGCGTTGTATCAATGATGATCATCGAACGCAGGTTGCATGTTCGTGTAACTCTGCTAACAAGCTGATTTTATTTGTGGATTTTTCAGTTTTAACTTGTCAGGCCCGGGTATCGGGCGCATCCTGCCGCCTTGAGGAAACCAACTCGCTTTGGGAGGTTTCGATGCGATACGACTATTCCACACGGCTGCGTGAAGACGTCTATTCGACTGTCCGCGCAGTGTTCAGGACCGTTGGCATCATTGAACTGACGACAGTGGCGGAAAGGATCAGGCTCAGGAACCTGGCCGAGAATGTCGCTCTCGAGGACATTGAACATCTGGTCATGCGGGCTGCTCAACTGCTTGGCGCGGCGATCGAATTCGACACTTTTGGCGACGGATTGGCTTCGCCCGCACCCGGTCTCGTCGAGAACGGCGATGAGAGTGCGACAGTCCATCGCGATCTTCATCAGCCAGGCTCGATGCAATAGCCAAAGCCCGAGACGGCGACAGATCCATAGGCCATGGAACGAGTCCAGCCTTCGGAAATTACTGGATCGCCCGATAGAGGAGGATGTTGTGAAGGCCCTGCGCAGCCTGCTAGCCGAACTGTCGGCCAAGTGGCTTCAACGCCGCAAGACGCACAAACCAGCCGGGAATCCGGTCAAACCCGTTTCCCGTGCCCACCAGACCGCGAGAACGCGACCGGCGCAAAAGCCAAAGCCGCCCTCCTCTCGCGATGGCGCGTAGATATGTGAGCACAATGCGCTTGCCGGACAAGCGCTGCGGCCGCCACACCCAAATCGGAATGAAGCCCGACTATCTTCGAAGTCCCTGGGCCGGATGTCCTTTCAAACATTCGCTGCAGCGTGACGCGCGACCAGCCCGTAGTTCGGTGGCGAAGCCGCCGTACGGCGTCATGCCCGATGCTATCCATCGAGACCGCGCCGAACGCCCTGTGAGAATTGAGCGAGCGCCTTATATAATCCGGGTCATCTCCTTCCTTCCCTCCCGGAGCTCCACCCATGACCCTCGACACACGCAAGCTCGGCAGCCAGGGGCTGCAAGTCTCGGCCATTGGTCTCGGCTGTATGGGCATGAGCCAGTCCTACGGCCCGGCTGACGAGGCCGAATCCGTCGCCACGCTGCACCGCGCCATCGAACTCGGCTGCACGTTCCTCGACACCGCCGAGGTCTATGGCCCGTACACCAACGAGGCCCTGCTCGGCCGGGCGTTGAAGGGCAAGCGCGACAAGGTGACGATCGCCACCAAGTTCGGCTTCCGCATCGAAAACGGTAAACAGGTGGGAGTCGATAGCCGGCCCGGGCATATCCGCGAGGTCGTGGAAGCCTCGCTCGGCCGTCTAGCCACCGATCATATCGACCTGCTCTACCAGCACCGCGTCGACCCTGCGGTGCCGCTGGAGGACGTCGCGGGCGCTGTCGGCGAGCTGGTCGCACAAGGCAAGGTGCGGTTCTTCGGCCTGTCGGAGGCAGGTGCCGCCAACATCCGCCGGGCGCATGCCGTGCATCCGGTGTCGGCGTTGCAGAGCGAATATTCGCTCTGGGAGCGCAATCTGGAGCCGGAGATCATCCCGCTGCTCGGGCAACTTGGCATTGGCCTGGTGCCGTTCTCGCCACTCGGCCGCGGTTTTCTCACCGGCGAGGTCAAACGCGCGGAGGACTATGCCGAGGGCGATTACCGCCGCAACGACCCGCGCTACCAGGGCGAAAACTACGACGCCAATGTCGACGCGGCGGCCAAGGTGCGCGACATCGCCACAGCCCGGGGCGTCAAGCCCGGCCAGATCGCGCTGGCCTGGCTGCTGGAGAAGGGCAACGGCTTTGGCGTCGACATCGTGCCCATCCCCGGCACCAAGCGGATCAGATATTTGGAGGAAAACGTCGCCGCCGCATCATTGAAACTCGACGCCGCCGAAATGGCCGCGCTCGACGATGCCCTGGCGCCGGGAAAAATCTCCGGCCCGCGTTACACCGAGCGCGGCATGGCGATGGTCGATCGGTAGGCGCTCAGAGCGCAAACGGGATCATCCTGGCTTGTATCTCGATCGGCGAGGACTTCAGACTGTGCGCACCGCATGCCTTGCCAGCGCGTGCTCGATCAGCGCGTCGATGACCTCGCTGTAGCCGATGCCGATCGCCGCCAGCGCCTTGGCGTACATCGAGATGTCGGTGAAGCCGGGCAGCGTGTTGACCTCGTTGACCAGCAGGGAGCCGTCGGCGCGCAGGAAGAAGTCGACGCGCGCCATGGCCTCGCAGCCGAGCGCCTTGAAGGCTTGCCCCGCCATGTCCCGCGCTCTGTCGGCGACCGCGGCGGGAATATCAGCGGGCACTTTGACCACCGCGCCTTCTGCATCGAGATATTTGGCCTCGTAGGTGTAGAAGCCATGCTTGCCGGCCGGGATGATCTCGCCTGGCAGCGACACCGTGAGCGAGCCGTCTGCCCGTTGCAACACCGAGCACTCGATCTCGCGGCCTTCGACGAACTCCTCGATCAACGCCTTGCCGTCATAGCGGAAAGTGGTTTCGATGGCTGCTTCGAAGCCATCCCTGTCGTTTACCTTGCTCACTCCGAAGGACGAGCCCTGGCGCGCCGGCTTGGCGAAGAAAGGCAGCCCGAGCGCCCCGGCGATTTCCTGGAACGAACCGACATCGCCTCTAAGCACGGTGACCGAGCGGGCGACGGCAAGGCCGGCCTCGCGCAGCAGCCGCTTGGCGACGTCCTTGTCCATGGCTGCGGCCGAAGCGAGGATGCCGCAGCCGACATAGGCGACATCGGCAACCTCGGCATAGCCCTGCACCGAGCCGTCCTCGCCGAACGGACCGTGCAGCACGGGAAAAACGACATCGACCGGCGGCAGGTCAGTTTCCTTGCGCGACGCTAAGATCAGCCGGCCCTTGCCGCCGGGCAGCAGGGCGACTTCCACGCCGTCCTCCGACACTGGAGCCCCTGCCCCTTCGCCGAAGGCCTCGGACGCCGGCTGCAGCAGCCATCTGCCGTCCCTGGAAATGCCGATCGGCACCACCTCGTAGCGCGTCCGGTCGATCGCCTTCAGCACATTGGCCGCCGACAGCCGCGACACCTCGTGCTCGGCCGAGCGACCTCCATAGAGGATGGCAACCCTGATCTTTCCGGTCATCGAAATCCCTCAACTGTCAAAAATCAAATGCTGACGGCAATGCCGCGATTGGCGAAGAAACGATCGAAATCGGTGGGCGCCAACACTGCGTCCGCCTGTGTGGCGCTGGTATGGCCGGATGGGTTGTGGAAGCGAAAACCATCGTCCGACGCCGCCGTGACCAGCACCAGATGACCGCCCTTCGACGGCGGCTCGCGCTCCGGCCAGCGGATCGAACTGCTGACCGAAGCGATGAAGAAGCGCGACCGGGCGAGATCCCCGGGACGTCCGCTGCCGCGACATTGGTCATCACCTCGGCCTCGAGGCCGAATTCCTGCTTCACGAAAGTGACGAAGGGCGCGTAGATCAGGCCCTTGATCGAGCCTTCATTGACGACATAGCCGCCATATCCGGTGCACCGTCTTGCCAGCTCGATCGTCGGCACGATCTGGCCGCGCGTCGCCAGGATCATCTTGAGGCAAGCCATGCCGCAGACATTGGCGGCCCAGACCGCGTATTCGTCGAGCGTGGCGGCACCCGATCCCTGCCACAGCGGATCCCCGCCGCAACGCGGCTTCGGCGCCGTCGGCGAGCACCGCCAGCGTCATGTCGGGCGTCTCCCACTGACTGAAAAACGGCACGGCTTCAGGCAATGGACTCATGTGGACTCCTCGGGCCGCCGAATACGAGATGGGTGAAAAGCCGCTCGGACCCGCCGAATTTCCCGGTGCGTCGCGCGGCGTCTACTCAACCTTCGTCCAGCCGAACACCAGCCAGGCGTATTTCGATTTTTCATCGGGTTCGGCGGTGTAGGTCATCTGTATGTCGCCGCCCTTGGCGTAGATATCGAGCCTGGGCGCCGTGTCCAGCTTGAGCCACGCTGAACTCTTGTTGAAGGACCAGGTCCCGCACCAGACGCAGGAACCCGATGTCGGGTCACCGGGCTGATGGAAATTGTAGCGGCCGTCCGCGGTGATCTCCAGATAATCGAACGCGCCGTAAAACGCGGTCACCGTCTGCTGGAACTCATTGGCGGCCGCTTCCTGTTCCGGCGTGGGCGCATCCTTCAAGTCGCGCGGCGGCCGGGTGGTCGCGCCGCTGAGTTGCCATTTGCCGACAAAGTCCTTCTGGGTCGGAAGATATTCCTCCTGAGCCTGCGCGGAAGATATATGAATAAATGATAATATGAATGGTGCGGCCATGCCCAAAATCGCAAGCAACGGCGCGGCGACACGGATCGCCCTGGTTGATTTCTGCATAAAAAAATCGGTTCTCCACGGTGGGCAAGAGATGTTCTGTTCGGGATGTTATTGAGAAAGGCGGCGCGCTTTGCTTCGCCGATTCCCGTCCGCCATTTTCACGGTTAGCACCGGATCCACCGAATTGGCAACGCAGGGCAGCGATCGGCAAAGCTGATCGGAACCAGTCTTCGCCATCTCGAGCTGCTTGCGAACGTGCCGGCGCGGGAAGGCTGGTTGCGATTCAATGAAACGATGAATCGCTCTACCTGGCGCCACTCGGCGTCGAGCCGAAGCGGCGGCGGAAACAGCGATTGAAATAGGAGACGTCGGAAAAGCCGCTCAACAGCGCGATCTCGCTGACCCGCATGCTGTCGTTGCGCCGGTCGCGCAGCATGCGATGAGCTCTCTGCAGGCGCAGTTCGAGAATATGCTCGGCGAAACTGGAGCCCGTTTCCTGCAGGAGATCATGGACATAGCGCGCGGAAAGCCGCAAATGCTGGGCGATGTGCTGGGCCGAGATGGCGGGATCGGCGAAGTTGTCCCGCATCTTCTGCAGGATGGCCTGCAGCCTTGCCGCGCGCAGGCCGCGCACGCCCGCCAGCTCGGCGATCTCGCCCTTGGCGCCGGTCGCCAGCCCGATCAGGTCGACGATCGTCTCGGTGGCGTGGGCGACAAGGTCGGGCGAGAGCAATGCCGGTCCCGCTTCCAGGAAGCCGCAATAGCGCTTGAGCATATCGAGCGCTTCATTGTCGGCGCCGATGGTCAGCGCCAGGCGATCCTCGATATGGGGGAAGGCATTTTCCAGGATTTCGCGGGGCACCACGACATTGGTCCAGACATTTCGGTCGCCGCCGGTCATTTCCAGCGCTTCCGAAGCCGAGACCAGCGCGCCTTCGCCCCTGCCGATGCTGTAGTCGCGGCCGGTCTGCACGCCGCTCAGCTTGGTGTCGCCGTCGTTGACCAGCAGCAGGTAGCCGTCGCGGCCGTCATCGGCGATGTTGCGTGTCTTGCGGCTGGCATGCCTGATCGTCCCTGCCATGCGCCCCAGCACCAGCGGCCCGATGGCGGTGGCTTCGATATCCGCCTGGAACGGCACGTTGCCGGAGATGGCGTATTCGACCGACCATATCTCCGCGACATGGATGTCCTGCCAGAGCGCGAAGCGCGCGCGGTCGTCGAGATGCGGCGGCAGGTCGACCGACGAGAAGACATTCTTTTTCAACGACCAACCGGCCTTTCCCGCGCACGCGTCTTCCCTGAAGCCGCACCGTATGGGAGCGATTTGCCTCTTGTCCAGAGGCGGCGTTATCCATGCCCTGCAGGACAATTTCAGTGCCGCCCAGATCAAGGGATCCGATCCGATTCGCCGGCCCCGCATTCGATTTCCAAAATACCAGGAATGCGGGATGGGAATCACCCGGCCTCGCCTGGTGCGGCAACCCGCGAGCGGTCACGGCCTAGGATGTGTTGAGATTCAGGTCAGGCCGAGCCGAAAATGGTGGATTCCGAGAACCGGAGCGGAGCGTACGTTTGGGTACGTGAGCATCGGAAGCGCAGGAAGCCGGCATTTGCAGGCCGACCTCACCTGAATATCAATACACCCTAGAACGTGATCTTCACGGAAGCGGCACTCCGGTTGGCCGGGCCGTGGTGGACGGCCTCGATGTTGTTGCCGTCCGGGTCGAGCAGGAAGGCGGCATAATAGCCGGGATGATAGGGCCGCTCGCCGGGCGCCCCGTTGTCCGTGCCCCCGGCCTCGAGCCCGGCCTTGTAGAAGGCATCGACCATGGCGTGATCCCTGGCATGGAAAGCCAGATGATGGCGGCCGGTCAGCTTTCCCTGTGCGGCCCGGCTGTCGACGCTGGAGATGAACAATTCGTCCGCCCAGAAATAGTCCTCGCCGGTGCCGCCGATCGGTATACCGAGCACCTGGAAGAGCGCCTCGTAGAAACGCCGGCTGGCGGGGAGATCCCGGACCACGAGCTGGAGGTGGTCGATGAGCCGGCCGCGATGCAGTTCCATGAAAGCTCCTCCTCGCAAGGAAAGCTCCTCCTCGCAAGGCCTCGAATTTAGGCGCCGGCGGCAAGGCGTCAACGCGGAGCGCGTGCATCTGCTGACAACCAGCGACAATTTTTTGGACCCGACGGAACTTTTCGGCTGACCGGAAGTTTGGTGGCGCGGCGGGAGGATGGCGATTGGATTGTTTTCAGAGGTTTGAAGCGCTGGTCGACAGCGCCGGCGCCGACGACATCGAGGAAGCGAACGCATTGCTGCGCCGGTTCAAGGACAGGTCCGAAAAGACGGCGCGGCCATCGACGAGTTCATGCTGGACTTCAAGACATTGGTCTTCGTCGTCGAAACCGGCCAAGAGGAATTCCAAAAGCCGATGCGCAAGCTCGCCCGCGCCAGGCTCGCGAAGCTCAAGCAACTGGTGAACGTGCCGGCGTAAGCTTGGCTAACCCTTGAGCAGCGCCGCCAACCGTGGAATGCCCTCGCTCACCGCGCGACGGTCGGCCAGCGTGAACGACAGCCGCAGCGTGTTGCGGCCGGTGCCGTCGGCGTAGAAGGCATTGCCGGGCACGAAAGCGACGCGCGCCTCCTTCACCGACCGCGCCAGGAGTTCCGTGGCATCGGTGCCTTCCGGCAGCGTCACCCAGACGAACATGCCGCCTTCCGGGCGGCTCCAGCTCACGCCCTCCGGCATATTGACTTCCAGCGCGCCAAGCAGGCCGTCGCGGCGCTCGCGATAGGCGCCGATGAGTTTTTCCACCTGGCTGTCGAACACGGATTCGGCGACGCGGTGCATCACCATCTGGTTGACCGACGGGCTGTGCAGGTCCGAAGCCTGCTTCATCAGCACCAGTTTTTCGACCACGTGGCGCGGCGCGCAGACCCAGCCGACGCGCATGCCCGGCGACAGGATTTTCGAAAACGAGCCGCAATAGAGCGTGCGCGCCTTGTCTATGCCGCCGGAGCGCGCGCAGTCGAGCGCCAGGATCGGCGGCACACCTTCGCCGTCATAGCGCAGCGCCCGATAGGCGGCGTCCTCGATGACGGCGATGTCGAGCTCGCCGGCAAGGTCGAGCACGGCCTCGCGCTGCTTTCGGTCCAGCGTGGCGCCGGTCGGGTTGGCGAAGTCGGGCACCAGATAGGCGAATTTCACCCGCCCGTCATTGGCGGCGGCAGCGGTATGGTAGGCCGCCGGCGTCATGTTGCCGCCTTCGGGCCGCAGCCGGTCGTAGCGCGGCTCGTAGGCGTTGAAGGCCTGCAGCGCGCCGAGATAGGTCGGCCATGTCACCAGCGCGGTATCGCCCGGCGACAGGAACAGCTTGCCGAGATAATCCAGCGCCTGCTGGGAGCCGGAGGTGATGAAGATGTTGGCCTCGTCGCAGGCAATGCCGAGCTTGCCCATCTGCCCGGCAAGCCAGCGCCGCAGCGGCAGATAGCCTTCCGAAACCTGGTACTGCAGGGCCGCCCCGGCTTCCGCGCCGCCCAGCACATCGCCATAGGCATCGCGGATGGCGTCGGACGGAAACAGCGACGGATCGGGAATGCCGCCGGCGAACGAAATGATGTCGGGCTGGTCGAGCAGCTTCAGCAACTCGCGGATTTCCGACGCCTTCATACGCGACGAGCGCGAAGCCAACAGGTTCAAAAGGGTCAAGACATGCCTCCCCGGCGTTTTCTTATATAGGTCAACCTGACTGACCTATATCTGGTTTGCCGGGCGATTTGAATAGTGCCTGAAAGGCTTCCGCTATACGCCAGCCGCCGCCAAGCCGGAACCGGCGACAGCGTGCGCGCGTCCGCTAAAGGCTCTTCTTGTAACCAATATGGCTGGCGGTGAAGCCCAAGCCTTCATAGAAGCGGTGGGCGTCCGCCCTGCCCTTGTCGGTGGTGAGTTGGACAAGGCCGCAGCCGCGTGCCCGGCATTCGTCGATCGCCCATTCGAACATCTTCTTGCCCATCCCGTCGGAGCGCCTGCCGCTGGCAACGCGAACCGCCTCGATCTGCCCCCGCCAAGCACCCTTGCGCGAGAGCCCGGCAAGGAAGGTGATCTGCAAGGTGCCGATCACCTTGGCCCCATCCACAGCCACGGCAAGCAACTGGTTGGGATCGGCGTCGATGGCGTTGAAGGCATCGAGATAGCCTTGCGCCAACGGCAACGAGGCATCCTCGCGGGTCGCCCCCAGCGGATCGTCGGCGAGCATGGCGACGATGGCTGGCAGGTCGGAGGCGTGTGCCTTGCGGAATTGGATGTTGGCCATAGCGGATGAGATACGGCCAGCCGTCCCCGGCGGCAAGGTTCAGCTCCCCCTTCCCCCCTTGTGGGGGAAGGTGGCCTCGCGAAGCGAGGTCGGATGAGGGGTGTTCCAGCTTGGCAACATGCTTCTCGCGACACCACATTACGCTGAATTATCAACGGATTATTTCTTTCGGCACCCCTCATCCGTCTCGGCGCTACGCGCCGATCCACCTTCTCCCACAAGGGGAGAAGGAAGAGGCATCATCGCTCGCGAAGTTGGATGTGATGGGATAGTGGCGGGCTGACGTTCAGATGTCAGGATGACGACAATATGGATAGCTGCCACAGCTGCCGCACAGCACCACCAATCAATCCCCATCCCCCGCGGGCTTGGCCTTGCCGCACCGCGCCAGCACCTTGCCGATGGCCGCGCTCGATCCCTTCAGCGGAAAGCTGATAGCGCCATATTTGGCCGCGCTGACCGACACGTCCCCCTTCGAGCGCAGCAGGTCGAGCAGCGGATCGGCCTTGGCGAGATCGACCACGAAATAATTGTACATTTCCTCCAGTTGCAGCGTCTTGGTCACCGTCTTGCCATCGGCCTTGAAGTCGAACGAACCGCTGATGCCCAGTTCCAGCTGCGGGCCGCTGGCACCCAGGTCGTAGCTCAGAACCGGATTGTCGAAGCAGGTCAGCATCAGATGCGCGTCGCCTTTCGGCCCGCCGCAGACGGAAGCCGTCAGCACGCTGCCGCCCTCGTCTTCTTCCATCTTCGCGCTCCAGCCGCAGGACGCGGCAAAGGCCGGCTGCGCGCCAAGCAATGCCGCCAAGGCTCCGGCGGCAACGACATATCTTTTCATGACTTCCCCCTTCGGGCATTTGCAGCACCCGCCGGCAGCATATAGGAAAAGCCTTTGAATGGCATTGCATGTGCAGGGCGCCTTGGTGTTGAGAGCTTGTATTCGCCTGTGTCTTGTGACAGCCGCCCTGGTGGCCTCGCCGCTCGCCGCGCAGGCCGAATGGAAGCCGGTCGAGAAGGTCGAGACCTACGCCATTTCAGGCCAGTCCGGGCTGGAGCTCTACCGGTCGATCGGCCAGAACGGGCCGAATGCCGGCATTGCCCGCGCCATCGCCCACACCAATTTCAAGCTGACCTGGACCAGGGATTATCAGGCGCATGCCGGAGCCTGCGTGCTGGTTTCGGCGAAGCCCAAGCTCATCATCACCTATACCTTGCCCAGCCCCTCATCGCCGCTGTCCTCCGCCATCCAGAAGAACTGGGAGGTTTTCCTCGCCGGCGTCAGCGCCCACGAAAAGGTGCACGGCGCGACCATTGTCGACATGGCGCGCAAGATCGAGGCGGCGACAGTCGGCCTGACCGTTCCCGACGACCCAAAATGCAGCAAGATCCGGATCGAGATGACCAAGCGCCTGTCCGCGCTCTCGCAGGCGCAGCGCCAGGCAAGCCGCGATTTCGACCGCATCGAACTCGGCCAGGGCGGCAATCTGCAGAAGCTCATTCTTGCCCTGGTGAATGGCGGCTGAGAAGGCCACCGCGCCCCGCGGCGCGGCGGCATATCCGCGGTTCGGGTCGGGTCTACCGGCTGAGGTCCAGTGCCGCGCTCAGATCCCCCATTGGCGGCTCGCCATTGGCGGCCAGCGCCTTGTCGCGGGCAACGATGCCGGTCAGCACCGGCAGGTCGTAGCGCGCGGTGATGAAGCGCAGGATCGACGTCGTGTCGTATTGCGTGTGGTCGACCGTGCCCATCCTGGCATAGGGCGAGACGATGAAGGCCGGGATGCGGTTGCCCGGGCCCCAGCGGTCGGCCCGGGGCGGCGCGACATGATCCCAGAAGCCGCCATTCTCGTCATAGGTGACGACCACCAGCATGTGGCCCCATTGCGGGCTCTTCTCCAGATGCGAAACGAGATCGGCCAGATGCCGGTCGCCGCTAGCCACGTCGGCATAGCCGCCGTGCTCGTTGAGATTGCCTTGCGGCTTGTAGAAGGCGACCTGCGGTAGCTTGCCGTCATCGATCGCCTTGATGAACTCGGCGCCATCCAGGCCGCCGTCCCTCAGATGCTCTGTGCGCGCGGCGGTACCGGGCGCGTAGGCGGCAAAATAGTTGAAGGGCTGGTGGTGGAACTGGAAGTTCGGCACCGGCGTCGCGTTCTTACCGTCGAGCGTTGCCTGCCAGGCGCCGGCATACCAGGCCCAGTTCACCCCCTTCAGCGACAGCAGATCGCCGATGGTGATGTCGTGCTGCGGCGGCAGCGTGGTGGGCGCGGCCGGGTCGGCCAGCGCCTTGTCGCCGCCCTCGGCCGGCTTGTTGGCGCTCGGCTGATAGGGCGGCTGCATGGTGTTGACGGCATGGAAGTCGGGCGTGATGGCGCCGTCATTGACGAATTTCGGTACGCCGCCCAGTGCCGAGGCCGGCGAATTGTCGGCGACCTTCAAGGTTGTGCCATCGGCTTCGACCACGGCGATCTGGCCCTTGATCGGACTGGTGTCGGCGTGGGGGTAGACCGGCGTACAGGCGCAGGCGAGCTGGAAATGGTTGAGGAAGGAGCCGCCGAAGGCGCCCTGGAAGAAATTGTCGGCCAGCACATACTTCTTCGCGACCTGCCACATCGGCAGGATAGAGCCGTCATAATGGCCCATGACAAGGCCGCCGGAATCGGCCCAGGCGACGAATTTGTCGTTCTTGCCGCCGTCGATCTGCATCTGCTCCTGGTAGAAGCGGTGCCACAGATCATGGGTGATGACGTTGGTGCCTTCGTTGAAGCCCTTGGGATCGTCAATGGCGAAGGCGGCGTTGGCCAGATGCGCGGTCTCAGCCTCCGTCACCACGGGCGTGACGCCCTTTCCGGTCAGCCCGCCCCAGGTCGGCGGCAGCTCGGTGAGCGGCTTGCCGTCGCGGTCAAGCTGCCGCGCCTGGTCGGCCGAGACATTGGCCAGCCCATTGGCGCCGGGGAAACCGCCATAGAGATTATCGAAGCTGCGGTTTTCGGCATAGATGACAACGACGGTGTCGATCTTGTCGAAGCCCGGAGGGGCGGCATTGGCCGCGAGGGGAAGCAGGGCCGAACCGGCCAGGCAGAAGGAAGTGAGGAGCTTGAGCCTCGTCATCGGGAAGACCTCGTGGCTTGACTGTGGCTAGAGGGCGCGGAAACCATAGGGGCAGCTAACGCGGATGCCTTGTCACCTTTGTGACATCCGCCGCCGCGGCGAACACGGTTTCGTGAGCACTGGGGCCGGTCATCAATCCGTTGCACTCCATTCCTATTTCCCGGCCAAAGCGGACCATGCTCCATGACCAGAAGACGATGGAAAAGCCTGATGATCGCGATTGCCGCGATCTCGACATTTGGCTGTGCCGCGCCCGCGAATACGGCGGATGGCGTCCATCCCGGTCCGCTATCGCGCGCGCAAGCTTTCGCACGTGCCGAGGCGCTTACCGCCTTGGGGCGAAAAATGTTCTTCGACCCGGCGCTGTCGGCCTCGGGCAGGCAGGCCTGCTCGTCCTGCCATGATCCGCGCCATGCTTTCGGTCCGGCCTCGGCAGCTCCGGTCGAGATGGGCGGGCCGCATCTCGACCTGCCCGGCGTGCGCGCGGTGCCCTCGCTGCGCTATCTCCAGGCCGCTCCCGCCTTCACCGAGCATTTCTACGATTCCGACGACGAAGGCGACGAGAGCGTCGACAACGGTCCGACCGGCGGCCTGACCTGGGATGGCCGCGCCGACCACGGCACGGATCAGGCGAAAATTCCCCTGCTCTCGCCCTTCGAGATGGCCAACAAGGATGCGGGGGCTTTCACCGCCGCCCTGCGTAGATCGGCCTATGCCGACGAGTTCAAGGCAACCTTCGGCAACGATGTCTTCGACCGCCCGGGCGACGCCTTCGACGCCGCCGCCGAGGCGCTCGGCACGTTCGAGCAGAGCGCCGCCGATTTCTATCCCTATTCCAGCCGCTACGACGCCTTCCTCGCCGGCAAGGCGACGCTGTCGGCGCAGGAACGGCGCGGCCGCGCCCTGTTCGAGGACGAGGCGAAAGGCAATTGCGCCTCCTGCCACCTCAGCGAACCCGCCAATGACGGCGAGCCGCCGCAATTCACCGATTTCGGCTTGATCGCCATCGCCGTGCCGCGCAATCCGGCCATCCCGGCCAACGCCGACCCCGCCTATGCCGATCTCGGCCTGTGCGGCCCGCTGCGCACCGATTTCCACGGCCGCACCGGCTATTGCGGCCTGTTCAAGACACCGACGCTGCGCAATGTCGCGCTGCGCAAGAGCTTCTTCCACAACGGCTACTTCCACGTGCTGCGCGAGGCCGTCGCCTTCTACGCCAGCCGCGACACCGACCCCGGCCACTGGTATCCCAGGAATGCAGACGGCATGGTGAGACAATATGACGATCTGCCAAAGGCTTACTGGGGAAATCTCAACCAGGACCCACCCTTCAACGGCAAAAAACCCGGCGACAAGCCGGCGCTCGACGACACCGAGATCGACGACATCGTGGCGTTTCTGCGGACGCTGACGGATGCGGATCAGGTGGCGGGCCACTGAAGCGTCGGGACGAGCATGGCACCCAAAACGGAACGCCGGCGGGCCAGCGCCCCCCTCTGTCCTGCCGGACATCTCCCCCTCGAGGGGGGAGATCGGATGTCACCATGGCTTTCGCTAATTTTCGGTGTTGAGGAAAAGAACCGGCGCCAAAGCTGCCAATCTCCCCCCTTGAGGGGGAGATGCCCGGCAGGGCAGAGGGGGGCGCTGGCCCGCCGGCGTCTCCAAGAAATCGGACCAAATCCCTCAAAGCGCCCTGATCACGCCCCCATCCACGCGGATACTCTGCCCGGTAATATACCCGGCCCCTTCCGAAGCCAAAAAAGCAATGGTCGCGGCGATCTCCTCGCTCGTCCCGTAGCGCTGCATCGGCACGTTGTCGCGGCGCTCTTCGGTGGTGGGCAGGCTGTCGATCCAGCCGGGCAGCACATTGTTCATGCGCACATTGTCTGATGCATAGGTGTTGGCGAAAATCTTGGTGTAGGCCGCAAGGCCGGCGCGGAACACGGCCGAGGTCGGGAACATCGCGCTCGGCTCGGCCACCCAGGCCGTCGAGATGTTGATGATGGCGCCGCCCTTCTGCTTGACCATCTGCGGCGCCACGATACGCACCGGCCGGATGACGTTCATCAGGTAGACGTCCATGCCGGTGTGCCACTGCTCATCCGTGATCTCCAGGATCGGCGCGCGCGGCCCATGGCCGCCGCTGTTGACCAGCACGTCGATGCGGCCATAGCGCTCCAACGTCAGGTCGGCGAGACGCTGCAGGTCGTCGTTCGACTGGTTGGAGCCGGTGACGCCGAGCCCGCCAAGCTCCTTGGCCAGCGCCTCGCCCTTGCCGGACGAGGACAGGATCGCCACCTTGAACCCATCCGCCGCCAGGCGCTTTGCCGCCGCCGCGCCCATGCCGCTGCCACCGGCCACGATGACAGCTGTTTTTTCTGAATTCATTGGGTTTTCCTCATCGAGTTGGCGGGAGTTTTCAGCGAGTCATATAGCTGGTTTCGTCGGCCAGTTCGAACCAGAAAGACAGAATGGACCTGCAGAAAAACGAGAGCCGGTGGCGCTGCCCCCTCGTTGCCCTGCCGGGCATTTCTCCCCGCATAGTGACAGGGAGAAAAGAAGCTGGCTGCAACGCGGCTCGACTCCTGCAACGCTGATGATTGGCGAAATCACAGATGACAGCGCCCCTCTCCCCGTCTCTATACGGGAAGAGGATGCCGGCAGGCAGGTGAGGGGCAGCGCTGACATTCAGCCTCCTACCCCTCCACCGTCTCCAGCACGGAGAGCAGCGTGCCTTCCATGTCGGGCTCGTCGCCGGAGCAGACGCACAGCATCTCGGCGTCGCCCTCGCCCACCGAGAGATAGGCGTGGCCCATGGTGGAATCGATGTAGACGCTCTCGCCCGCTTTCAGCCGCACCGGCGCGTATTGGTCGGTGTGCAGTTCGATCTCGCCCTTGAGCACGATCAGGAACTCCTCGCCGGCATGCCGGGTCAGCGGACCGAACTCTTCCGGCGTGCGGGCGCGCGCATAGGCGTGGATCGGCACCATGCGCTTGCGCACCAAGTCGGTGGCGAGATACCGGTAGTCGTAGTTGCGGGTCAGCTGGCGCAGTGTGTTGGACTGCGAGGTCACCGAACGGCGGGTGCGCGCCGCCGGCTGCTTGCGGTCGCCGCTGAGCAGCTCCGTCACATGGATACCGAGCCCTTCGCAGATCTGTAACAGCTTGTCGTAGCTCAGCGACATCTGGTCGTTCTCGACCTTGGATAGCGTCGACACCGCGACGCCGGTGAGAGAGCTGACCTCCTGCAAGGTCCAGCCATGTCTTTTTCTCAGGGCACGCAGACAATCACCGAGATTCGGTTGCTCCGACATTGTCAGCTCCATGAAGCGGCGGCACGTCACTACCGCGGGGTTCACCCTAGGTAGTCGAACTCGAGCGGGCCATCAACAACACCACAATTTTCTTATACGCTAAATATTGACTGGATACGAAATTATTTTTACGACTGAGGGATGCAGTCGAATGCTCCCGCGAAGATCATCGTCATCGGCGGCGGCATCGCCGGCCTCTCCCTTGCCGCCGAGGTGGCGGACTGGGCCGATGTCACCGTCATCGAGCGCGAACCGCATCTCGGCTACCACGCCAGCGGCCGCTCCGCCGCTTTGTTCACCGAGACCTATGGCAACCGCCTGGTGCGCGGGCTGACGCTGGCCAGCCGGCAGGCGATAGTCGAGGGCGGTTTCGTCGCCCATCGGCGCGGCGCGCTGCACGTCGGATGGACTGGTGACGATACCGCCATCGACCGGCTGGCTCATGAATTGCAGGCACTGGTGCCGAGCGTGCGCCGCTTATCGGCGGCCGAGCTCCACGCGCTGGTCCCGGTCATTGCCAGGGAAACCACCTGCGGCGGCGTCTATGAGCCGGACGCGGTGGATGTCGACACCGGCAAGATGCTGGGGTCCAGCGCCTCGGCGCTCAAGGCCCGCGGCGGCATCATCCGCACCGGCGAGGAGGTCCGCGCCATATCACGCGACGGAAGCGCTTTTCGGGTTGAAACGAGCGCCGGCGTCTACTCGGCCGATATCGTCGTCAATGCCGCCGGCGCCTGGGTCGATGTCGTCGCCGGCATGGCGGGGCTGCCGGGCCTCGGCTTCCAGCCCAAACGGCGCACCGCCTTCCTGTTCGATCCGCCCGCCGGGATGGATATCGCCGGCTGGCCGCTGGTGGTCGACCTGCACGAGCAGTTCTACTTCAAGCCCGATGCCGGCAGGCTGATCGGTTCCCTCGCCGACGAGACGGACTCCGAGCCTTGCGACGCCTGGCCGGAAGACATCGACGTCGCCATCGCCGTCGACCGCATCGAACAGGCGACATCGATGCGCATCGGGCGTCCGTCGACGCCATGGGCGGGCCTGCGCACCTTCGCGCCCGACCGCACGCCGGTCGCCGGCTTCGACCCGCGCCTTC